>JBAUOM010000589.1:0-2498 GCA_049579765.1 Xanthobacteraceae bacterium | reverse complement strand
AGGCGACCGGGGTCAACCTCGCCTGGTATGTCGGTCTCGACGCGGAAGCGACCGCGATCGGGGATACGCTGTGGCGCGGCGAAGAGCTCGAGCAGGCCGCGCGCGAGCGCATCATCGGCCTCTACCGGCTCACCATCGGCAACCCCGAGATCGTGCTGGACACGGCCAGGGGCGAGCCCATCTATCTGATATTGGCGATGACGCCCGACCGGATGCTGCGCATGAAGCCGCAAAATCTCGTGACCGGCCTGCCGCTGGCGCACTTCGAGGCGGTGTCGTGAACGTGGCGCCCGCCCTCGCCAAGGTCCCGGTCGGTATCGTGGTCGAGCGCCGCAAGGCGCAAAGCCCGTGGATCGATTTCACCTGGCGGCCGGTGACCGCGCTCGTCGGGCTGCCGGACGCCGCGCCGTGGACCGTGCTGTCGCAAGACCAGGAAGGCGCAACCTTTTATGCCGGCGCCGCGGAGATCGAGCTCTACCGCACCGAGACCGCCAACTATCGCGACAATCTCGGCTCCGGCACACCGAAGCTGTGGGTGGCGCTGCGGCCGACGGGGGTCGAGCCGCCCTATGAGATTTTCGCGGTCACCGCCGATCCGGCGGAAGGCGAAGCCTGGACCGAGTCGGGCAACGACCTCATCGACGTGGTGCCGATGCCGGAGGAGGTGCGCGTGGTCATCGACGGTTTCGTCGCCGCGCATCACGTCGAGCGGCCGGTCCTCAAGCGCGAGCGCGACCGCGCCGACCCGGAGGCGCTGGCGCGGCGGGGCCCGGGGCAGAAAGAGCGAGAATGAGCGAGCCGGAAAACTTCATCGCGCGCTGGTCGCGGCGCAAGCGCGAGGCCACGCAAGAGGCCGAAGCACCCGCGCAGCCGGCAACTGCGCCTGAAGCGGCGGCGGAAAACGCGCAAACCACCGAACGGCAGCCCGAACAGCGACCCAAGGAGGGCGACGCCACCGTGGCGGGCGGCGGCACGCCACAGCCTGCGTTCGATCCCGCAAGCCTGCCGTCGCTCGACTCGATCACCGCCGACAGCGACATCCGTGCCTTCCTTGCTCCCGGCGTCCCGCCCGCGCTGGCCCGTGCGGCCCTTCGTCGCGCGTGGGCCGCCGATCCCGGCATCCGGGATTTCGTCGGCCTTGCCGACTATGACTGGGATTTCGTCACGCCGGGTGCGATCACCGGGTTTGGGTCGCTGGAAATGACCGACGAACTGTGCCGCCACGCCGCGCGCCTGGTCGGCCGCGGCCTTGCCGGCGAGGAGGTCGACAGGCCCGCGCCCACCTCCGCCGCGCTGCCAGCGGAGCGATCACCGGTTGAAACATCTTTCGAATCGGCCGGCGCAACCGCCGAAGTGCCCACGCGAACAACCCAAAGCAATTGTGGGAACTTCCAAGGTGAGGCTGACCCGGCCGATGATGAGCGGCACAATTGCGAGCCCGCTTCGCAGCGCAATAAAGCGGATACTGCGGCGCAACATAATCCGGAAAAGCTCGACAACGATCAAGTGATTGCAAAACGGCCGCACGGCTCCGCTTTACCTGAATAACACCGGACTCATAGCCTCGGACTATTGACCGTCGCTCGCGCTGGGCGGTATTTTTCGTACTTGGAATTGTAATAAAAAAGAACAACCGCCATGAGGGACGAGGCCCTGGACGAAGCGATCCGTGTCGCCGGCGGCGTCGGCGCGCTTGCCCGAAAGATCGGCATCTCACAGCCTTCGGTTTCGAATTGGTCGCGCGTTCCCGCCGAGCGCGTGCTGTCGGTTGAAGCGGCAACCGGCGTGAGCCGCGCGCTCCTGCGGCCTGACCTTTATGCCGAGCATTCCGGCGCTGGCGGCGAGGTCGACGAGGTCGATGGCGCGCGCGCGCAGGAATACGCGCTGCTCTCGGTGCTGCTCGCGCGCGCGCCCGATGCCGGGCTGATCGAGCGTCTCGGCACATTGCGCGGCGACGCGAGCCCGCTCGGGCTGGCCCATGCCGCGCTCGCGGAGGCCGCGGAGCGCACCAATGCCGAGCGGGTGGAGCGCGAATATTTCGATCTCTTCATCGGGCTCGGACGCGGAGAATTGCTGCCCTACGCATCGTATTATCTTACCGGCTTCCTGCACGAGCGCCCGCTCGCGCGCCTGCGCGCCGATCTCGGCAAGCTCGGAATTGAGCGCAGCCCCGGGCAGGCGGAGCCGGAAGATCACGTGACCATCCTGTGCGAGATCATGGCGGGGCTGGTGAGCCGCCGCTTCCCGGCTCCGGCCGGTTCCGATCGCGCGCTGTTCGAGCAGCACCTCGCGCCGTGGATCGGACGGTTCTTCGCCGATCTGGAACGCGCCCAGCGTGCCGAATTCTACCAGCCGATAGGGACGATCGGCCGGCTGTTCATGGACATCGAGACCAACGCTTTCGCGCTGCCGTCGTGATCGGGCGCGAAACGCAGACGCGAACACAGGAGGTGACGGCGATGAAGAAAGAACGCAAGGCCACGCTCGGTCGTCGCGAG
>JBAUOM010000588.1:0-8073 GCA_049579765.1 Xanthobacteraceae bacterium | reverse complement strand
GACTTCTGAACCGCCACACTGAGCCCGCGGCGCCTATTGGCGCGGCGGGATCTGGATGAATTCCGCGATCTGCTCCTTGGTGAGCGGCGCGTCGAGGAACTTGGTCGCGACGGCACCGGCCATGATGCCGTCGATGTCCAGGACGCGGTCGAACTGCTTGGCCTCCTTGGGCTGGAATTTCTCCACCGACGCCTTGGCGGTCGCGAGCGGCACCTTGATGGCCTCGGCGTACATCCGCATCGCCTCGAGGTCGGCATACATCCAATCGAGCGTCTCGCGGAAGGCGCGCACGAAGCGCATCACCGCGTCCCTGCGGCTCTTGAGCACGTGATCGTTGACCACCTCGACGCGGATGGTCTGGCTGCGCAGCGAAGGGACGTCGTTGCCGCTGGCGACGATGCGGATCTTGCCCTCGTCGATCTCCTTGAGCCCGAACGGCGGCGATGCCCAGCCGATATCGATCTGGCGCGACATCACCGCAGTGAGCGTCGCCGGCATGCCGCCGGTCGAGGTGGGCACGGCCTTGATCCCGAGCTCCTTGCCCAGCCCGAGCACGATGGTGTTGGTCGTGCTGCCGCCGGTGGAATACGAGATCGTATTCTTCTCGGTCGTGTCCTTGAGGCTCTTGATCGGTGAATCCGCACGCACATAAAAGTAGATGTCGCCGGTGCCGGTGAAGTTCGCGCCGATCACGCGGATCGGCGCGCCCTTGGCGAATGCGCGCAACACACCCTGGGTGCCGACATTGACGCCGAAATCGGCGCTGCCGGAGATCACCGCCTGGACGGTCTCGCCGGCGCCGGCGGTGCCGAAATTGTCCAGCGTGATCCCGTATTTCTTGAAGATCCCGGCCTTCTGCCCGAGGATCGGCGCCTGCCCGCTCCAGATCTCGAGCTGGCCGATGGCGACCTTGAACTCGTCCTGCGCGGACGCCGGCGAGACCGCGCCCGCGATCGCGCCCGCGAGTAGAAGCGACAAAAGCCGTCGCTGATTGCGCATGCATTCCTCCCGTGCCGGTCGTATCTCCGATGACGTTCCCCGTCGCTGCCCGTGCCCTATTTACTGCGCGGCGGGATCTGGATGAGCTCCGCGAGCTGTTCCTTGCTCAGCGGCGCGTCGATGAATTTGAGCTTGACCGCGTCGCGCTGGATGCCGTCGAGATCTTTCATTGCGTCCGTCTGCATGGCTTCCTTCGGATGGAATTGCTTGACCGAGTCGGCGATCAGGCCCTGATCCAGCTTCATCTTCTGTGCGTAGAGCTCGATCGCCTTGGGGTCGGCGTACATCCAGTCGACGGCCTCCCGGTAGCCCTGAACGAAACGCATGATGGCATCGCGCTTGCTCTTGAGGGCGTCGGCGTTGACGATGATGGTCCGCACCGTCTGCCCGCGCAGCGAGGGAACGTCGCTGCCGTGGATGAGAATTCGGAGCTTTCCCTCCTTGAGCTCCTTCAGACCGAACGGCGGGGCGGCCCAGCCGATATCGATCTGACCGGACATGACCTGGGTCAGAGTGCCGGCCGGGCCGCCGGTCGGCGTCGGCTTGGCCTTGACGCCGAGCTCGTCGGCGAAGGCCAGGACGAGGTTGTTCGAGCTCGAGCCGCTGGTGGAATAGGCGATCGTGTTCTTGGCGGTGATATCCTTGATGGACTTGAGCGGCGAATCCGCCTTCACGTACCAATAGAGGTCGCCGGTTCCTGTGAACGCCGGCAGCAGAATGCGCACGGGAGCGCCCCTGGCGAAGGCACGCATGACGCCGGCCACGCCGACGCCGGCGCCAAGGTCGGCGCTGCCTGAGATGACGGGCTGCATGGTTTCCCCGGCGCCCTGGGTGCCGACATTGTCGAGCACCAGATTGTGCTTCTTGAAGATACCGGCGTCCTGGCCGAGCGTCGGCGCCTGGTTCTCCCAGTTGTTGATCTGGCCGATGGCGACCTTCAGCTGGTCTTGCGCGAGCGCCGGAGGGAGAGTGAACAGCGCAACAAACGCGAGCACGCACGCACGCGTCACGACATGTATTGGCATCATCGAAGGTTCTCCGCGGGGGAGCGATGGCTTGGGATTGGCCACGCGGCGACAACGTAGCACGGCGTCGGCAGATCGCGCGAGACGCCGCCGGAGGCGCGAGAGACTGCGCCCCAGTCCTGTCGTTGGAGCGACGAACCGCAACAGCGGCAGGAAGCGCTCCGGCTCCTCCTCGCTCAGCCAGCCGCCCGATTGGTGCCGAATCCCTCCTGCACGCCGAGAACCGCCAGCGGCAGCTTGAGGCTCTCCTGCCACAGGAGGCTTTCCATGGCGATGTTCAGCGGCTGGTCCTGCACCGTCAGTTCGTAGACGAAATCATCGTAGGAGGCGTGGTTGTGCACCGCCCAGCCGGGGGCCGACAGCATGAGGTCGCCCGCCTTCCACTCGAACACCTCGCCGCCGACGGTCGAGCGCCCGGTGCCGTGGAAGTAGTAATTGATGGCGGCCGAGGTGTGGCGGTGCGGCCGGTCGACGATCTTAGGCGGGCGTATCGTCATGGTCGCGAAGAACGACGGGGTGCAACCGTTGGTGCGGCCGGTCATCGGATTGTAGAGCATGTAGAGGCGCCGCCCGATATAGTCCTTGCCGAGCGCCTGCAACTTGTCGAGGTGATGCTTGACCTCTTGCCACGGCCAGTGCAGCGCCTTCGACTCCACCGTCGGCGGGTTGATCAGCACCTCGTAGGGCATGAGGCATGCGCCCTCGTCGTCGAGCTTGATCGTTCCATAGGGCGAGATCCGGCGCCGCTTGTCCTCCGCGCTTTGCTCCTCGTGTGCGACCGGCTCGATCGGAGGCGGGTTCTCCTCCACGTAGTGGATGTTCATCAGTTCGAGCAGCGCGGCGTTGGAGTAGGTGAGTCGCGCCTGGATATCCTTGCTGTCGTTGCCATGCCAATAGATGTGCATGGAGGGCGTATTCCAGACGTCGTGGAGGTTCACTTCGAACCGCGTGCCGCCCACGATCGAATGGCCGCGCCCGCGAATGACGAAGTTGATCTGCGTCGAGTTCTGCCGGTAGGGCACGGTCCGTTCGCCCGGCAGCAGGACATCGAGCGCAACCTGGATGCCGGCGGCGAGGCCGTTTCCCTTCTCGGCGCGCGGGTGCGCGATGATCGAGCGCCGGCGGCCGTTGGCTGGACGCGGCAGGCTCGCCAGGCGCTCGATCTCGGCATCGATCGTTTCCTTGGGGATGACGATCGCGGGCCAGAGATCCATTGCGCCGGGCTTGGCACCGGATTGATCGATGAAACGGACGGCCTCGTTCATGGGGGAGCCTCCTTCAGGCGAACAGTTTGGCAGGTTGCGGATGCGGAAATTCGCGGCCGAGGCGCTGCTCGCCCGCCCGGCGCAGGATTTCGATACCGAGCGCGAGGTCCGAAATGCCCATGCCCATGGCCTTGAACAAAGTGAGGTCGGCGCCGGCCGGCCGGCCTTTGCCTTCGGCCACCACGGCGGAGAGCGGACGCACGGCGCGCCATTTCGATTCGTCCCGGCCGTAATATTGCAAGAACTCGCTCGAGAGGTTCTGCACCTGCGGCACGCTGTCGGCAACCACCGCCGCGCACCGGGAGAGCAGCGCCGGCTCGAACTCCGCACGCTCGGGCGAGATGGCACCGACGGCGTTCACATGCGTGCCCGCTGCGACCATGCCGGACCCGAGGATGGGCTCGGTCGCGCGCGTGACCAAGGTGACGATACCGGCGCTGTCGACCGCTTGGGCGACCGAGGAGGCCTCCTCGACGTTCAATCCCAGCGCCTTCCTGGCACGCCCGACGAACTCGGCCCTTGCGGCGCCGTCGCGACTGAAGGCGCGCACTCGCCGCAGCGGGCGCACGGCAGCCACCGCGGCGAGCTGCGTCATGGCCTGCTTGCCGGTACCGACCAGCGCCATGTCGGAGGCGCCGTCGGCCGCCAGGTATTTCGTCGCCAGCCCGCTGATCCCGCCGGTGCGCAGTTGCCCGAGCGCGAAGGCTTCGATGATCGCCTTGAGCGAGCCGTTGTGGCTGTCGAACAGAATGAGCAGCGGCGCTGCACCGTTGGCATGCGCCCAGGTCTTGGTGCCGACGAAGCCGTCATCGGCAAAGACGGCGCCGATCGCGTGCAGCGTATGATGTCCGCCCCAGATGGCGTGCGTCTTCACCATGTTCTCGGCTTTGCCGGCGGCTTCCAGAGCCAGCGCGCGGTCCAAGGCGGCGATCGCCCCCTTCATGTCCATGAGGCGCACCACCTCGGCTTCGGTTATCCAAAGACTCAAGGTGCCGCCTCCTGACCTGCGATCATGCTCACTCCATGGGCTTTCTTGCCGGCATCGGCAACGGACGCATCGTCCTCCAAGGTGCAGCACCGACGCCGGATCGCCCGCATACTCGGTCGCCGGCCTGCTCGGCCGTGACAAGACGAAAATACTATATCAATCAACGCGGTCGGCAAACCCACGGCGCCCGCGTTCAACGCCCGGCGTTCTGCGCCCGCGCGGTCCAATAGTCCCAGGCGCGCGACAGCGGAACGGGCGACAGATTGATGGCCCCGGCGAGCTTGGTCTCGCCCGGCGTCAACGGGCCGAAGCCTCCCAGCGCCAGCGCGCGCATCTGGTAGTCGGCGTTCTGGCACATGGCGATCGAGCGGAAAACCAGCTCGCGCACATTGGCGCCCACCACCGTCGCGCCGTGCCGTCGCATCAGCACCGCGGAATGGGTGCCGAGCGCGCGCGCGAGTGAGCGCCCCTCTTCAGGCTTCACCACCAGCAGATTGCTGTCGCCGAAATCGTCGCGCTGGTCCCAGAACGGCACGGTCTGCCCCATGACCCCCGCCACGTGGAAGACCGGAACGAGCGGAACGCCGGCAACGGCGAACGGCATCACCGCCGGGGCATGATGATGGCAGACCGCCATCACATCGTCGCGCGCCTGGTAGATGCAGCCGTGGATGACCCGCTCGGCATAGAGCTGGACCGTCGGCGGCTCGACCGGATCGGAGTCGAGCGTGAACTCCAAGATGTCCGCCGCCTCGATCAGGCCCGGCGAGCGCGAACGCGAGAGCAGATAGCGGCCGGGATCGGTGGGATGACGCATGCTGACGTGACCGAAGGCGTCGAGCACGCCTTCGTTCGCCAGCATGCGGTTGGCGAGTGCAACCTGATTGCGGATGTCGGACAGATCATCGGGCACTGTGACGTTTCCTGTCGAATGAGCCGGGGTTGAGACCGCGAGCAAAGCGCAAATGGCAGAGATTGCCAAGCCGCGCCCCCTTGCGGGCAAGCCACGCCAGGGTGCAAAGATGTCCTCGGAGTCCGCTCAAGGCCGGGCAACACCGGAGACAAACGCATGAATCCCGTCGTCGCCGTCATCGCACCTGGCATGATGGGCGCTGCCGTCGGCAAGCGCCTCGTCGATCACGGCCTCAAGGTGCTGACCTCGCTCGCGGGCCGCAGCGCCGAGACCGCGGCGCGCGCCAAGGGCGCGGGCATGACCGCGGCCGGCGACGAGGAAATCGCGGCCACCGACTTCATCCTGTCGATCCTGCCGCCGGGCGACGCGGTCGCGCTGGCGCAACGGTTCGCGGGAGCGCTCACCGCCAGCAACAGCAAGCCGGTGTTCGTCGATTGCAACGCGGTGAGCCCGACCACCACCGAGCGCATCGCCGCGGTGATCACGCCGACCGGCGCGCCTTTCGTCGATGCCGGCATCATCGGCTCGCCGCCGAAACCGGGCGACGCCGGCCCGCGCTTCTACGCCTCGGGCCCCGACGCGCCGCGCTTCGCCAAGCTCAAGGAGTTCGGCCTCGACGTGCGCGTGCTCGGCGGCCCCATGAACGCCGCCTCGGCGATGAAGATGTCCTATGCCGGCATCACCAAGGGCACGCAGGCGTTGGGCGCGGCGATGCTGCTCGCCGCGACCCGCGGCGGCACGGCCGATGCCCTGTTCGAGGAGCTGCAGGGGAGCCAGCCGCAGATGCTGGCCTGGCTCAAGCGCGGCCTGGCGCTGATGCCGCCGAAGGCCTATCGCTGGATCGCGGAAATGCACGAGATCGCCGACTTCGTCGGCGAGGACCCCGCCGCGCACGAGCTCTATGTCGGCGCCGCGCACTTCTACGAGCAGATCGCGCAGGATTTCGAAACCGACAAGACGCAGGTCGCCGCGCTCGAGGCGTTCATGAACAAAGGCGCGGCGAGCTGACGCACCGACGCGCGCGGTGCTCCGAGCGGGCTTTCGATCGCGCCGACGTAGCAGCGGCTCACGCAACGCGGCCAGCTACAAAACGAGGTCAAGCCTCACAACCGCTCCTTGAGGAAGCGGACGAGGCGCGGCGCCAGGAAGCCGGAATAGCTGCCGGCTTCCTCGATCGGATCGTTGAGCCAATAATGCGGCGCGCCTTGCACGATGCAGGTGCGCACGAAGAAGTTCGCCTGTTTCAGCCGCATCAGGAATTGGTCGGTCTGGGCGCGCCGGTCGACGAGATCGTCCTCGGTCCCCACACTCAGGAACACGCCGATCCCGTTGTTGGCGAAGGTCGCGTAGTTGACGGGCGAGGCGTCGAAATAGAGCCGCGGATCATCCATCGGTGCGGCACCCATGAAGTTCTCGATGTTGTTCTCGCGCGGGCTCTGCAGCTGGTAGCGCTGCCACATGTCGACCAGATCGTAGACGCCGTAGACGCCGACGAATGCCTTCACCTTGGCGCTGGCGGCGGCATGGGCATCGTCCGGATAGGCACGCTCGAACACCGCGCTGTCTCCCCCGAGCGCGGCAAGCGAGGCGAGATGCGCGCCGGCGGATGCGCCGAACAAGGCGATGCGCGCGGGATCGACCTTCATCTCGCTTGCGCTGCCGCGCACGAAGCGCACCGCCGCGAGCACGTCGTTAACCGCTTGTGGAAACATCTTCTGGCCTTTTTTCGCCAGCCGATAGCTGATCGCGAACAGCGCATAGCCGCGCTCGGCAAGGTACGGACCCCAGAATTGAAAGGCGCTGCGGGCGCCCGCCTGCCAGCCGCCGCCGTGCACGGCGACGAGCGTCGGAAACGGTCCCGCACCCGCCGGCAGGTAGAGGTCGCCGGCAAGCGAGACGCCGTCATGGCTGGCATAGGCGACGCCGCTGCGCGTCTCGATCTGTTGCGATGCTGGCATTCGATTCTTCTCCCGCAGTGTTCGACACTCTGGTCGCCGGTCTAGTTTCGTATGAGATTCGCGCCCAGATGCTCGCCGGCATCCATGCGCAGACATTCGCCCGTCATCACCACCGCGTCGGCCACCAGGAACAGCGCCGCCCGCGCCACGTCGTCGGGCCAGATCCCGCGCTTGAGCGGAAATTCGCTTTCGGCCTGACGCACGCGCGCGTCGTACTGCTCCGCGGTCATGATCTTGCGCGTCCAGCTGCCGAGCAGCCCGCCCGGGCACAGCGCGTTCACGCGCACCTGCGGCGCCAGCGCGCGCGCCATGCTGACGGTGAGCGTGTTGAGCGCGCCTTTGGAGGCGGCATAGGCGATCGAGCTGCCGGCGCCGCGTATCGCTCCGATCGAGGAGATGTTGACGATCGCGGCATCGCCGGTCGCCTTGAGATGCGGTGCGGCGGCGCGGCACATCTGATAGTTGCCGATCAGGTTGACCGAGTACACCCGCTGGAATTCCTCTGCGTCGAGCAGGTCGAAGCGCTGGTGCGGGACGGTCCGGGTGACGGCGGCGTTGTTGATGAGCACATCGAGCCGCCCCCAGCGGTCGAGCGCCGCCTGCACCAGGCGGCGGCAGTCCTCGTCCTTCGCGACGTCAGCCTGCACAGCGCAGGATGCGACCCCGGCCGCCTCGCATGCCGCCACGACCTTGCCGGCGCCGCTCTCGTTGGTCGCGTAGTTCACCACGACGTTGCAGCCGCGCGACGCGAGGATTTTCGCGCAGGCCGCGCCGACGCCACCCTCCGAGCTCGACCCGGTAACGACCGCGGCCTTGCCGGTCAGATCCAACGCACCCTCCCCCTGCTCATGCCGCAGCGGTCGATCGGCCATATGAATGTCGTCCCCGCGCAGGCGGGGACCCACATCCCAGCGCTGGTGGTTAT
>JBAUOM010000587.1:0-2272 GCA_049579765.1 Xanthobacteraceae bacterium | reverse complement strand
ACTCGGACCCGACGGCCAGCCGATCGCGCCCGGCCAACCGCCGCCGCCGCCGCGGCGCACCCCGCTCGATTTCCTCATCGACTGAAACGCGTCTGATGCACCATTTCGCCTATCGCGATGGCGTGCTGCACGCCGAGGCGGTCAATCTCATCGATCTCGCACAAGCGGTCGGCACCCCGTTCTACTGCTATTCCACCGCTACGCTGCGGCGCCACTATGAGGTGTTCGCCGGCGCTTTCGCCGACGTGAAGGCGCTCGTCTGCTATGCCATGAAGGCGAACTCCAACCAGGCGGTGGTCAAGACCCTCGCCGCTCTCGGCGCCGGTGCCGACGTGGTCTCGGGGGGCGAGCTGCGGCGCGCGCTCGCCGCCGGCATCGCGCCGGACAAGATCATGTTCTCCGGCATCGGCAAGACGGCGGCCGAGCTCGTGCAAGCCGTCGATGAAGACATCCTCTGCGTCAACGTCGAATCCGAGGGCGAGCTCGACCTGCTGTCGTCGATCGCCGCCGGCAGGGGCCGCACGGCCCGCATCTCGATTCGCGTCAATCCCGACATCGACCCCAAGACCCACGCCAAGATCGCGACCGGCAAGGCGGAGAACAAGTTCGGAATTCCGATCAGCCGCGCTCGCTCCGTCTATGCCCACGCGGCCGCCCTTCCCGGCCTCGAGGTCATCGGTGTCGACATGCACATCGGCAGCCAGATCACCGCGCTCGAGCCGTTCGATGACGCCTTCGCGCTGCTGTCGGACTTCGTGCGCACGCTGCGCGCGGACGGCCATGCCATCAGCCACGTCGACCTTGGCGGCGGCCTGGGCATTCCTTATCGCGAGGACAACGAGCCGCCGCCCCATCCCGACGCCTATGCCGCGATGGTCAAACGCGCGACCCGCGACCTCGCCTGCACCCTCATCTTCGAGCCCGGCCGCCTGATTGTCGGCAATGCCGGCATCCTGTTGACGCGCGTGCTCTATCTCAAACGCGGCGAGACCAAATCGTTCGTCATCGTCGACGCCGGGATGAACGACCTCATTCGCCCGACGCTCTACGAGGCGCACCACGACATCCGTCCGGTGCGCGAGCCCCGCCCCGAAGCGCGCCGCGTGATCGCCGATGTGGCGGGGCCGGTCTGCGAATCCGGCGACTTCCTGGCGCTCGATCGCGACATGGTTTCGCCGCAGCCCGGTGATCTCCTTGCGGTGATGACGGCCGGGGCCTATGGCGCGGTCCAGGCCGGCACCTACAATACCCGTCCATTGGTACCGGAAGTGCTTGTTCGGGAAAGCGAATGGGCGCTGGTGCGGCCGCGCCTGGAGGTCTCCGAGCTGATCGCGCTCGACCGCCTGCCGCCTTGGCTTTGAGCGGCCCGGTTTGAACGATCTGCCCGGCGCCGTCGTTTTGGTCATGGGTGCCTTCTGTTTGCCCGCTGGCGGCGGTCCAGTTGCGTGTTAGTATGTCTGGATTCTCGTTTCTGGAGACGTATTTGACCGATCGGAACCCGGACGCCGCGACACCGCCCCAAACGCTCACGCAGCGGCGCGCCGGCGATGACGCGCTGGCGCGGCCGCTTGCTCGCGCGCGCTGGACGATTCTGTGGGAGCGGTTGTGGCCGGGGCTGGCGTCGATCGCCACCGTGATCGGACTGTTCCTGGCGTTTTCCTGGCTCGGGCTCTGGTTGTGGCTGCCTCCGATCGGGCGAGCGATCGGGCTGGGCGCATTCTTTCTGCTCACCGCCGCGGCGTTCGCGCCGCTGCTGATGGTGCGGCTTCCGAGCCGGATGGAGGGGTTGCGGCGGCTTGACCGCAATTCCGGCCTGCCGCATCGGCCGGCGACTGCGATGGCCGACGACGTCGCGGCCCCCAGCGAGGATTCCTTCTCGCTTGCGCTCTGGCGCGCGCATGTCGAGCGTGCGTTGCGCGCGGCCAAGACGCTCAAGGCCGGTACGCCGACGCCGCGGCTCGCATTGCGCGATCCGTTCGCGTTGCGGGCCCTCGTGGCGATGCTGGTCGTCGCCACGTTCTTCGCCGCCGGCGGCGAACGGCTGAAGCGCGTCGCCGCCGCCTTCGATTGGCAGGGCGTGATGGTGCCGGCCAATTTCCGCATCGACGCCTGGGTGAGCCCGCCGACCTATACCGGCCGGCCGCCGGTGATCCTGCCGGGCCTGCGGCCGGGCGAGCCGGTGCAGACCGCCGCGGCCCTGTCGGTGCCGGCGGGGAGCACGCTGGTAATCCGCGCCACCGGAATTTACCTCGACGTGGCAACGAGCGGCGGG
>JBAUOM010000586.1:0-20054 GCA_049579765.1 Xanthobacteraceae bacterium | reverse complement strand
AAGCACGACCCCGGCTCACGCCGGGGTCGATGGATTTGGCTCGATCTCGGTTCAGCTCACCACCCCTGCGCGGCGTACCAGTCGTCGATGTCCTTGCGCACTTGATCCTTCGCCAAGCCGTAGCGTTCCTGGATCTTGCCTTCGAGCTGATCGCGACGCCCGTTGATGACGTTGAGGTCGTCGTCGGTGAGGTGGCCCCACTTCTCCTTAACCTTTCCCTTCACCTGCTTCCAATTTCCTTCGACGCGATTCCAGTCCATTCGAGTGTACCTCCTGTACGAGTTTAGTTGAAAACTCCGTCGCTCGAAAAAAGTTCCTTGGGCCGGAACTTCTGATCGCGTTGCAGGTTTTCCCGCCGCGAGCTTGCGGCCCGTAGACCGACGCTTCGCGGTGAAGATATTTTGCGCGCCACGCTGCGTTTGATTGCGCGCCTCGATAGTCTCAGAGGAGATCGCTCAATGCTCGGTCAGTCCAGGTATTCCCGCGCCGTATCTGCAAATCTTGGCGACATCGAGCAGCGCATACAGTTGCTCGAGCAGCGCCTGGAACGCGTCGGCGGACGCGCCTCCACAAGCGCGGTGCAAACGGCCAATCAGCTGGGAGAAGCCATTGCTTCGGCGTTGAGCGGCGCCGCCGATCGCTTTCGCGGCGGCGTCGGCGCAATCGACATCGGCGACGCGGCAAAACTCGGCAACGCGGCGGCCAAGCTCGGCGACGATGCACTGCGCCGCGTCGCCCGGGAGGTCGAGCATCGACCGCTTGTCACGCTCGCCGTCGCGGTCGGCGTGGGACTTTTGATGGGTTGGGCCGGACGCCGCCGTTGAGGTCTTCGTCCTCGTGGTCGAGAGCGTAGGATGATCGAGCGGTCGTGCTGCTCACATCAGCTTCGATGCGGCCGGAGCGATTGACGCTCACTTCAGTCGAATAGCGCCACGGCCCGCGTCCAGCCGCCGGAGCCGCCCTTCACCTTGTGCGGGAAGCAGGCGACGGTGAAGCCGTGCGGCGGAAGCGGCTCGAGATTGCAGAGTTTTTCCATGTGGCAATAGGGAATCTCGCGACCAGCCTTGTGGCCCTCCCAGATGATCGAGGGATCGTGCGTCTCCTCCCAGCGCTTGCGGGTATGGACGAACGGCGCGTCCCAGCCCCAGGCGTCGATGCCGGTCACGCGCACGCCGCGCGACGTGAGATACAGTGTCGCGTCGCGGCCCATGCCGCAGCCGGCGGTAAGATATTCGGGAGTGCCCATGCAGCTCGCGGCCCGGGTATTGACCAGCACGATGTCGAATGGTTTGAGCTCGTGGCCGATGCGCCGGAGTTCCGCCTCCACCTCGGCCCCGGTGACGACGTAGCCGTCGGGTTTCGCGCGGAAGTCGAGCTTCACGCCGGGTCGGAAGAACCAGTCGAGCGGAACCTCGTCGATCGTCATCATGTGCTCGCCGCGGATGGTCTTGGACTGGAAATGATACGGCGCATCCATGTGGGTGCCGTTATGCGTGGTGAACTGCACGAGCTCGAACGCCCAGCCTTCGCCGTCCGGCAGATCCTCGGCGCGCAGGCCCGGAAAGCTCTCAAGCAGCATCCAGGCGTTTTCCTTGTTGGTCTTGTAGTCGATCTTTGGCCGCATGAGCGGCGGATCGAGCACCGTCTCGTTGTCGAGCGGCACTGACAGATCGAGGATGCGGCTGGGCAGTCTCATCGGTTCGTCCCTCGGATCGACACGCAACTCTAAGTGAACACCTTAAGCGGCGGAAGCCCGATACCGTGCGGACGCCAGCCCGCACTATTCTTCGGTCAGACACCAAGGGTCGAAGCGCTTGCAAGATGGTGCTATATGAGTCTTGATCAACTGCCTTGATTGTGCAGAGCAGAGAAGGCCCTCAGGTCGCAACGGGAGGAGATTTGGCAGTGAGCTATACCCTCGAACAATTTTCGGCCGATTGCCGGGCGGCGCTGGCGAAAGATCCCGGCCCGGCAGGTCGTGAGCTGGTACGCCAATACACGGAGCGGGCCTGCTCCGATCCGGATTTCATCGCCAAATATCTCGGGCCCGATGCGGATGCCGAGCGGAGACTCCTGTACGAAGACCGCGATCTTCATTTCTGCATTCTCGCCCACGTTTATAAAGGAGCAAAGAACAGCGCGCCCCATGATCATGGCTCGAGCTGGGCGGTCTATAGTCAAGTCGCCGGAATAACCGAAATGACCGACTGGCGGCTCGTCGAGAAGCCCCGGAACGGACTGCCCGGAAAGGTCCAGAAGGTTCGAACCTACAATCTGACGCCCGGCAAGGCTCATCTCTACAACGAGGGAGACTTGCACTCACCGCGGCGAGAGTCCGAAACCCGGCTGATCCGCATCGAGGGCGTCGATCTCACGAAGGTAAAGCGCGACAAATTCGAAATCGCGGCTTGACGGCAGTCCGGCGCTGAGCGGCGCCGGCCCTACGACTGCACCATGAAACTCACGTCCGCGCGGTCGCCTGCGAAGGCTCCATTCCGCCCGTCGGATTAGCCGACGCGGAACCCATGCCGTCCGTTCGCCTCGAGGTCGCTCTCCACCGTCGCATGCTCCATCCCGACATCGCACGTCTGCCGATACAGGAGCTTGCGGTTCGGTAACCTCTCCTCGCATCCGCCCATGCACCAGGTTATTCCCCGCAGCACGGCCGGCATCCCGCCGCTGATCAAGCGCAACACGGCGCTGTTTGCGCTGTCGCAATCGTTCATGGGCGCCGGGACGCAGCTCGGCTATGGCATGGGTCCGTTGATGGTGGTCGCGCTCACGGGCTCCGCGAGCCTGGCCGGGTTGACGGTAGCCCTGTTCGGCGCCAGCCGGTTCCTGGTGGCCTATCCGGTCGGCAAGATTACCGACACCTATGGCCGCAAGCCCGGTATCCAACTGGGTCTCGGGCTTGCGCTCGTGGGCACGATCACCGTGGGGGTCGCGATGCTCCTCCACGGCATCGCCGCACTCGTTGCCGGCATGCTGATTTTCGGGATGGGCTTCAATGCCGCGCAACAATTGCGCGTCGCCGCCGCCGACATGTTTCCGCCGCGGCTGCGCGCCATGGCGCTGGGTTTCGTCGCCACCGGCTCGCTGCTCGGACTGGTCATCAGCCCCTTGTTGATGTGGATTTCCGAAATCATCGCCGGCCGAACCGGCCTCGAGGCGATGGCCTTGCCGTGGCTGATGGTGCCCACCTTGATCCTGGTCGGCATGGTGCTGGTCACCTTGGTGCAGCCCGATCCGCGGGAGATCGGGATGCACCTCGAACGCTACTATCCCGACTACAAACCGCCGCCGAAGCCGCACGCCGCGCAAGGACCCGCATTCAGTCCGCGCACGCTCTGGCGCCAGACGCCGGCGCGCTTGGCGATCATCTCGAACTGCGCCGGCCAGGGCAACATGGCGATCGTGATGGTGCTGACGTCGCTGGTGCTTGCCCATCATGGGCATTCGCTCACCGCCATCGCCTTCTCGCACATGTTTCACTCCGCCGGCATGTTCGCCTTCACCATCCCGCTAGGCTGGCTCGCCGACCGGATCGGCCGCGAGCGGGTGATGTATCCGGGTGTCGCGACCACGCTGATCGGGGCGATCTTCGTCACCTTCGGCGCGGAGTTCTGGTCGGTGACGCTCGGGACGTTTCTCGTCGGACTTGGATGGTCGGCAGCAAATGTCGCGTCCACCGCGGTCATTGCCGATTTGTCCGAAACCCAGCACCGCGGGCGCGCCATCGGCGTCAGCGACGGCGGCGCGGGCGTCATGACGGTGCTGGCCGCGGCGGTCACGGGTCCGCTGGTCGAGTGTACCAGCCTGCCGGCCGCGGGTGCGGCTGCCGCGCTGGTCGCCGTGGTGCCGCTGCTGCTCCTGGCGATGCTGCAATTGTCCCGCTGGCGGCCCGTGGCACGAGCACCCTAGCCACGCCTCAATCGTCGATCGCCTGATAGACCGAGCTCCAGAAATCGCGCTGGACGTCCGGCGCGCGCGGCGAGTCCCAGAGGCGCTGGGTCATCAGGACCGCCACGATCTCCTCCTTCGGGTCCACGTACCACGAGGTGCCGTAGCCGCCGTCCCAGCCGAAGCGTCCCGGGACGGCGGCGAGGTCGTCGCGCCTTGCGACGATCGACAGCCCGAAACCCCAGCCGCGACTCTCCCAGAAACCGGGGAAGAAATCGGACGCCGCCTTTTGCTCGCGGGTGATCTGATCGGTGGTCATCAGCTCGACCGAAAGCCGGGACAGGATGCGCTCGGTTCCATACCTGCCCCGGCCGAGCAGCATGCGGCCGAAGGCAAGATAGTCGTCGACCGTCGAAACGAGCCCCCCGCCGCCGGACTCGAAGACCGGAGGGCGCGCAAACCGCCCGCCGCGGGCTTCGTCGAAGATCGCGAGCCGGCCGGCCGCGGGATCGGCGTGGTAGCAGGTCGCCAGCCGATCGAGCTTCGCCACCGGCACGCTGAACGCGGTATCCCGCATGCCGAGCGGAACGAACAGCGCTCGCGCAGGAACGTCTCCAATGTCTGGCCCGAAACGCGTGCGATCAACACTCCGAGAATGTCGGAGCCGCTGTGGTAGAGCCACTTCTCGCCCGGCTGATGGATGAGCGGCAGGCTGCCGAAGCGCTGCATCAATTCGTCGGGTGGAACCGACGGCAGCATCGGCCCGGGCGCGACGCCCGCGTCGGCCATTGCCTTTTGGATCGGATAGCGCGCGGGAAACACCATCACCGCGCCGAGACCGAGCCGGAAGGTCAGGAGGTCGCGCAGGGTGATCGGCCGTCTGGCCGGCACTGTATCCTCCAGCGGGCTTTCGAGCGAGCGCAGGACGTTGCGGTCAGCCAGCTCCGGCAGCCAGCGGTCGACTGGATCGTCCAGGCGGAGCCTGCATTCCTCGACCAGGATCATCGCCGCCGCGGCCACGACCGGCTTGGTCAGCGAGGCGACGCGGAAGATGGTGTCGCGCCGCATCGGATCGCTGCCGCCGACCGCTTTCATGCCGATGGCATCGACATGGATCTCGCCGCGCCGGCTGAGCAGCGTGACGAGACCCGGCACTTGGCCGCGCGCCACATGGCCGAACATGACCTCGCGCATGTGGGAGAGCCGCGGCTCGGACAATCCTGCGGTGATCATCGTTGGTCTCCTCCGGTCGGTCGCGTTGCGGCTTGATCGCAGCGGCAGCGCCAGCGGCGCGGCGGCGGATGCCAGTAATGCCGCGGACGCCGCCGCGGTGGTCAACACCGCGCGTCGATCCGGCGCCTTGCTTCGGTGAGCCATGGCGAGGTCCCCTGTTGCGGAGCCCGTAAGCGGATCGGCACGGGCGTTCTCAGGCCCCGCCGGCTGGGGAAGTGCGCGCTGCATTCCGGCCGACCGGTCTCGCGCTATTTCGGGATGAGCGCGAAGTACGGCCGCGCTTCGCCGAGCGCGCGGGCAAAGGATGGGCGGTTCATCAGGCGGCCGAAATACGCGGCGGCGTTCCTATGCGTGTCGCCGAGGGGCATCACCTTGTCGGCGTAGAACAGCGCCGGGGCAGCGGCGCAATCGGCCATGCCGAACACCTCGCCCATGGCCCAGGTCTTCGTTGCCATCTCCCGCTCGATCATGCCGATTGCGGTCGCGAGTTGCCCCTTCGCCTGCTCCACGCCGTACGCATCGCCCTTTCCCGCCGGCCGCAGCCTGTCGGTGACGACCTTCTGCATCGGCACGTTCACGTGAAGGTCGTAGAAGCGGTCGCGCATACGCGTCTGCCGCGCCAGCTCCGCGCCGGCGGGGACGAGCTGCGTCGGGCCGGGGTAGTGCTGCGCGAGGTATTCGATGATGATGCTGGACTCCGGCACCGTCCGATCCCTGGTGTTGTCGCGCAGTACGGGAAACTTGCCGATCGGCCAGATATTCCTGAGCTCTGCCCTGGAGGCTTCGTCGGCGAGGTCGACGATGCGCGGCTCGAACGGGGTGTCGTTCTCGTAGAGCGCGATGAGCACCTTCTGGCAGAACGACGACAAGGGATGGAAATAGAGGGTCAGCGACATGCGACAGGGCTCCTCTCGTTTTCACGCAAAATCAGGCGCCGACCAGAAGCTCGAAACCGCCATACATCATGCGTTTGCCGTCGAAGGGCATCGCCTTCGGATCCATCATCTTCGCGAGTCGCGGGTCCTTCGTCACTTTCGCGTTGACGCGATCGCGATGCGCTCGCGACTTGTAGACGATCCAGGAGAGAACCACTGTCTCGCCGGGCTTGAGCTTGACGCTGCGCGGGAATGAGGTCCACTTTCCCACCTTGACGTCATCGGCGACGTATTCCCGGAAATCGAGAGCGCCGTGATCGCGCCAAACCTTGCCTGCCGTCTTCGCCATGCGGCGGTAGGCGGCGAGATTTTTCTTCGGGACGGGCACCACGAATCCATCGACGTATCGCATGGCAATGCTCCTCTTGGTTGCGGGCGGCGCGGCCAGCGTCCTGCTTCCGAACTTCGCTCCACTGTTCAGCGCTCGGCGAGCGCCTTCAGGTTGGCGAGGCCGGTCTCGAAATCCTTTCCGACCATGCTGTCCATGTCGAAGAAGACGTGCATGACCTTCGCAAGGAAGGGACTGGCGCCGTGCATGGCCCATGTCACGTTGGTGGATTCGCCATTGGGTTCCAAAGTGAACTCGACGATGTTGCGGGCCTCGAACGGCTTGACGAAATCCAGGTTGATCGCGACCTTGGAAGGCGAGGACGCCTGCGCGATTTCCATCCGTCCCACGCCAGCTTTGCCGTTGCTCTCCCAGGCATAGACGGCGCCTTTGCCGTTGCCCGCGCCGCTGTAGGTTCGCTTCATCGCCGGGTCGAGCTTCTCATAGGGCGACCAGGCCGGGTAACGATGGAAGTCGTCCAGGAAGGCGAAAATCTTCTCCGGCGGCGCCTTGATGCTGGCCGTGCGCTCGACGCGGAACGTGTCGGGCTTGGTCGCGGCAAGAACGAGAACAGCGCCAGCGATGACGACCACGACCAAGCCGGCGAAGACGGCAATCGTCCTGAGCATTGATATCTCCGATTCAGCCTTGAAACTCTTGCAGGGCACCGGGCGGGGCGAGCCGGCTGCAGGCCGGCAACGCATTCTCACCGCCTGCGCCGGCGATCGCCCCACGGGCGGAGGATCAAGCGGCCTGCTCGCAGTTGATCATCCACGGCGTGCCGAACTTATCGACCAGCATGCCGAAACGAACCGCCCAGAAGGTCTGCTGGATCGGCATCCGCACCGTTCCGTTTTCTGCCAATGCGTGAAATATGCGCTCCGCCTCCGCCGGATCGTCGAGGCCGAGCGTCACGGAGAAGCCTTTCATGTCTTCGCGGCAGCCGGGCGGCGCATCGGAGCCCATCAGCACCTCGTCGCCCAAGGTCAGCCGGGCGTGCATGATCTTGCTGCGCCAATCGGCCGGCACATGCTCGGCCGCCGGCGTACCTTCGTGCGGGATCATCGCTTCGATCTTTCCGCCGAGAACCTTCTCGTAGAATTTGAACGCCGTCTCGCATCGGCCGTCGAAGGTGAGATAAGGGTTCATCCGCATGGCAGTGCTCCTTTGCTGGCTGATCGGGGTTGTCGCAAGCGCAACAGGATAAATGAGGAGGTGAGCGCGACGATGATGGCGGTTCCGGCGAGGCGGTTTCCCGCAGTGTCCCCGCTGCCGGGTTGATGCCGGCGCCGCCTCGCGCTCGTCAGCCCTTGGACGGGACGCGAAGCGTCGCGAGATGGTCGGCGAGACGGTCGAGACATTCGACCCAGCCGCCGGCATGCCCGTCGCGCGCCTCGATCGATTCGAAGGTCGCCTGATGAAAGATCAGCCTGGTCTTGCCGCCCTGATTTTCGAACCGCACCGTCACGACCGTCTCGTGGCCGCGCTTGCCGTGTTCATCCTCCCAGGCGTGGGTGAAGACCAGCAGTTCGTTTTCGACGATCTCGCGATAGCTTCCGCTCACCCAATGTTCGACTCCCCCGGGAGAGCGCATGCAGCAACGCCACACGCCGCCCGGCCGCAGCTCGCCCTCGGAATAGGGAACCGCAAAGCCGCGCGGCGCGCACCACCGGTCGAGATGCTCCTTGCGCGTCCACGCCTGAAACACGAGGCTGCGCGGCGCATCGAACACGCGTGTGACGGCGAGCGCCCTATCGCCGGGCTCGGTCGCGTCTGCCTTTGTCCTTGCGGCCATCCTTATTCTCCTTCGCTTGCAGTTCGCGCAGGTATTCATCCAAGCGATCGAAACTCTGCTCCCAGAAGCGGCGGTAGCGTTCCAGCCAGTCGTCGACCGCTTTGAGCGCGCGCGGCTCGATCCGGCAGGGCCGCCATTGCGCCTCGCGTCCGCGCACGATCAGCCCGGCGCGCTCCAGCACCTTGAGATGCTTGGAGACGGCGGGGAGGCTCATGTCGAAGGGCTGGGCGAGCTCGGTCACCGAGGTCTCGCCCGACACGAGCCGCGCCAGGATCGCCCGGCGCGTCGGATCGGCGAGCGCTGCGAAAGTGGCACTGAGGCGGTCCGCCGGCATGGGTCATGAACCAGTTCGTTAAATAACCTGACGGTTAAATATGTCGGCATTGGGGCGACGTCAAGCGTCTCCCCGGTGGGGGAGGATGGCGCGTCACCGGTCTTTCGGGATCAGAGCATGCGGCCGAACAAATGCGCGGAGCGACCTCGCGCTTCGATCCGAGGCAATTGTCGCTCCTGGAAAAATCGTCGGCGCGGGGGCTCGGCCGCCTTACACCATCATGCGGTGATTGAGGTCGAACATGATCCACAGGCTGCCGCCGACCATGATGAAAATGAGAATGGCCGCGAATACGATCGCCGCGACATTTTCACTTGGCGTGGACTCCAGATCGAGGTGCAGGAAATAGCGCAGATGCACCAGGATCTGGATGACGGCGGCGACGGCGATGACGATCAGCGTGGCCGCCCTCGGCAGCGGAGTGGCGAACACCAGCGCGAACGGAATCGCGGTCAATATCAGCGCCAACGCCAGGCCGGTGAGATAGGACCTCGGGCCGTGATCGCTGCTGGTGCGGGAGCGGTCCATTCACAGAACTCCTGGAAGATACACGATCGAGAAGATGCCGACCCAGACGATGTCCAGAAAATGCCAGAACAGACCCAGCCGCAGCAAACGGGAGGTCACCGGTACGGTCAGGCCCTTGACGACGACCTGGCTCGCCATGATGAGAATCCAGGCCAGACCGAAACTCACATGCAGGCCGTGGGTGCCGACCAAGGCGAAGAAGGCCGACAGAAATCCGCTGCGGTCGGGGCCGGCGCCGATCTCCACCATCCCGGAAAACTCGCGGATCTCCAGGAACACGAATCCGAGTCCGAGCACGAAGGTCACGAGCAGCCATGCCAGCGTCGCCGGCCGCCTGCCGGATCTCATCGCGAGCGAAGCGAAGCCGAAGGTGGTGCTGCTGAACAGCAGCAACAGGGTTTCCCCGAACGCACGCGGCAAGCTGAACAGCGTGTGTCCGGTGGGGCCGGCGGCATTGTTGTCGACCATCACGGCGTAGGTCGCGAACAGACACGAAAAGATGATCGCGTCGCTCATCAGATAGAGCCAGAATCCGAACTCCCTCTGCTCATACCTGTCGCTCTCGCCGGACGCGACGGCGGACACGTCGGCGGTCATATCAGGCTCTCCGGGATCGGCTGGCCGGACAGGCGGGGATCCTGCATGGAGCGCATGCGGGCGGACCTTGCCAGTGCCTGATATCGCTGCTCCTCGATTTTCTCCACCTCGCTGGCGGGCAGACGGTACTCGTCATGGTCGTCGGAAGCTCGCACGATGAGGATGGCCCACACGCCCACGCCGCACGCGATCACCATCCACCAGATATGCCAGATCAGGGCGAAACCGATGAGGAAGGCGAGAACGCCGATGACGACGCCGGCGCCGCTGGGCTTGGGCAAGTAGATGTCGTGATAGCGGTCCGGCTTGCGATAGGCGACGCCGCGCTCCTTCATGTCATGAAAGGCGTCGATGTCGCGCACCTCGGGCAACACCGCGAAGTTGTAGGGCGCCGGCGGCGACGACGTCAGCCACTCCAGGGTGCGCCCGTTCCACGGGTCGCCGCTGAGATCGAGAGCCTCGCGCCGTTCCTGCACGCTGACGACCAGTTGCACGACCTGGCAGACGATGCCGAGCAGGACCAGAGCCGCGCCGGCTGCGGCAACGATCAGGTAAGGCTGCCAGTCGGCGACGTTGTAATGCTCCATGCGGCGCGGCATCCCCATCAGGCCCAGCGCGTAGAGCGGCATGAACGCCAGGTAGAACCCGATCAGCCAGCACCAGAATGCCCGAATGCCCCAGCGTTCGTTGAGGGTGAAGCCGAACGCTTTGGGGAACCAGTACATATAGCCGGCGAAATACCCGAACAGCGCGCCGGGGATCAGCATGTTGTGAAAATGCGCGACCAGGAACGTGGTGTTGTGCACGAGGTAATCGGCGGGCGGAATGGCCAGCAATACGCCGGTCATCCCGCCGATGACGAAGGTTACGATGAAGCCCAGCGTCCACACCATCGACGGGTGGAAATAGATGCGGCCGCGGTACATCGTGAACAGCCAGTCGAAGACCTTCACGCCGGTCGGGACGGCGATGACCATCGTCGCTATGCCGAAGAAGCCGTTGACGCTCGCGCTCGAGCCCATGGTGAAGAAGTGGTGCAGCCAGACGGTGAACGACAGGATCGCGATCGCCGCCGTGGCGTAGACCAGCGAGGTGTAGCCGAACAGCCGCTTGTTGGAGAATGTCGCGACCACTTCCGAATAGATGCCGAAGGCCGGCAGGATGAGGATGTAGACCTCCGGATGACCCCACATCCAGAGCAGGTTGATGTAGTTCATCATGTTGCCGCCGGCGCCGTTGGTGAAGAAATGCATGCCCAGCGTGCGGTCGAGCGCCAGCAACCCGGCCGCCACCGTCAGGGCGGGGAAGGCGAAGGTCATGAGGATGCTGGTGCAAAGGGCGGTCCACGTGAACAGCGGCATCCGCATCAGGGTCATTCCCGGGGCGCGCCGCTTGAGGATGGTCGCGACGAAATTGATGCCGGTCAGCGTACTGCCGACGCCGCTGATCAAGACCGCCCACAGCCAATAATCGACGCCCACATCGGGACTGAATTCCACCCCCGAATAGGGCGGATAGCCCGTCCAACCCGCGGTCGAGAACTTGCCGATCACCAGCGATATCAGGATCAGCCCGGCCCCCGCGGTCGTGAGCCAAAGGCTGACGGAATTCATGAACGGGAAGGCGACGTCGCGCGTGCCGATCTGCTGGGGAACGACGATGTTGATCAGTCCGGTCAGGAACGGCATCGCCATGAAGAAGATCATGATGGTGCCGTGGGAGCTGAATACCTGGTCGAAATGCCCGGGCGGCAGATAGCCGTCGGAGTTGAGCGCGATCGCCTGCTGGCTTCGCATCATGATGGCGTCGATGAAGCCACGCATGAGCATGACCGCCGCCAGCGTCACATACATGATCCCGATCCGCTTGTGATCGAGACTGGTCAGCCATTCGCTCCACAGGGGGCGCCACCAGCGGAACCAGGTAATTCCGGCGACAACGATGAGCCCGCCGCCGACCGTGACCAACGCACCCCCCATCGCGATCCAGCTGTACAACGGCAGCGCGTCGATGGTCAGCTTACCGAGCATCTCAAGTCTCCGGGCCGGCCTATTCGGCGGCTGACCGACGCATATGCGCCGGACCGTGGCTGTATTTTGCGATGATCGAGTCGAACAGGTCCGGGGCCACCGCCGAATAGTAGGTCACCGGATGGCCGCGGCTGGGCGCGGCAAGCGAGCGATAGGCGGCGGTGTCCAGTTGGTTCGGCGATCCCTTGACCATCGCCACCCAGGCGTCGAAATCTTGCGGCGAGGTGGCAATCGCCTCGAAATGCTGGTCGGCAAAGCCGGCACCGCTGTACTGGCTGTTTCGGCCCATGAACCGGCCTGGCGCGTCCGCGAGCAGATGCAGCCGGGTCTGCATCCCCGCCATGGCATAGATCTGGCTGCCCAAAGCCGGGACGTAGAAGGAGTTCATCACCGTGTCCGAGGTGATCTTCAAGCTGAGCGGGGTCCCGCTGGGAAAGACCAACTGGTTGACGACCGCGATCCCCTGCTCGGGATAGATGAACAGCCATTTCCAGTCCTGCGCCACCACCTCGACCTCGAGCGGCCGGACGGTCGGATCGATCGCCCTGTAGGGATCGAGCTTGTGGACATTGCTCCACAACAGAACGCCCAGCGCGGTCACGATCAGCGCGGGAACCAGCCAGATGACGGCGTCCATTCCGGCGGAATAGGACCAGTCCGGCGAGTAGCGGGCGTTGCGGTTGGAGGCGCGATAGCGCCGGGCAAAGAGGAAAGCCATGATGAAGACGGGAATCAGCACCACCAGCATCAGCAGGAAGGCGGTGACCATGAGGTCGCGCTCGGCCAGCGCAATGGGCCCCTTGGGATCGACCACGGGCGCGCGAATGAGACCGCAGCCGCCGCTCAGCAGCGCCAGGCCGACGGCTATCGCCGTCCGAAGTGATCGAGCAGCAAGACCCTGCTTCACGGTCGCTCCTTCAAGCCGAGAGCGGCGTCAATCAAACCCATCGGCCCCCATCCCGAAGTTTGGCATCTATCGGCGACGCGTTGAAGACGTCCGCCGTGGGTATAGGAGCGCCGGCCGCGAATCGCTTCCGTGGGTTTGTCGATCTGCGGAAGCTGGCTATGAAGCATCACGAACGCCGCTGGCCGCGCGCTCCGCCGCGGCGTCCACATCCGGGCTCTGATCCCGCAGTCGTCCCATGCGATCCGGGTACGGGGCTGCGGGACGAAGGCAATCAGGCCGGCCGCTCGGCCATCATCGATACCGTGACGCAGCGTTTCACCCCCGGTCGGCCGGTGCGCCGAGCAATCGCTTCCGGACGGCCTGAGCCCGCTCGAAGGGCGAAACAGCGCCTTCAGGCTCTCTTTAATACAGATCTGGGGGAGATCAACCCGTCTCGACCGCGACCGAATCGCCGACCGTGAGCTCGCTGAAATAGGGAAATCCGAGGCCCACGCCGAGCAGCCGACGGCCCCGGCGCAGCGCCGCTCCGGCGGTTCGCGCTTCGAGCGCGGTGCGCGTGAGCGCCGGAAGCTGCCGCGGCTGCCGCATGACCGAGCGCAAGACGGCGAGCACGTCCGGCGTACCGTCGTGCCGCAACCCGATCACGGCCGCCGGCGGCAGCACACTGTGGGCGGGATCGATGACGGCGCGACAAGCGGCGAAAGGAATCCGGTACGCGGCGGCGATTCTCGCCGCAATGTGCGATTCGGTGTCCACCGCGACCGCGCCCGTTCGCGCATGCAGCCGGCGCTTGTCTGCGGGATCCGCGACCGGGGCGTCCGCCCCGATGATATCCGCGTGAACGGCACCCGGCAGTGCCTCGACGAGCGCCCGCGCCCATCCACGATCGGTCGGAAAGTGCTCCCGCTCGGTCCTCACATTGGCGCCGACCACCCAATCGCCCGCAACCAGATCGGGCGCCAGTCCGCCGGCGATTCCGAAACTGATGATGCCCGAGGCGCCGCGCTTGGCGGCCCGATCAAGCGAGGCGACAAGCTGCGACGCGTGATTGCAAATCACCGATACGCCTGGCCCGAGTGCAATGCGGGCTTCAAGCGCGAGGCAGGTGACTGCGACTACGTCCCCCCGAGTCGACATTCAACTCCAGTCCCGTCCGTGCAGTCGAAAGCAGCGGTTATCGATTTTTTACAATGGCAAGGAATAGCCCTAGAAGGCAAACTAGGTCAACGGCTTTGCGCCCCCTCTCCCCATTCCGGGCGCGCCGATGCGGGCATGCGCGAATCGGGCGGCGGGCGGCCGCGAGCGAGGCCGGGCTCATTCCCGGCCACTCGTGCCGCGCCAACGCGCGAACTGCAGCACCCGGTCGGCGTTTTCGCGCGCCGCGCCGCGTTCCAGCGCTTCGCGCATGGCCTTTTCCAGAGCCGCCAGTTGGAACGGCTTGCGCAGAATCACAAATTGCGACCCCACCGTCTGCACCACGTCGCTGTAGCCGCTGGTCAACAGGACGGAAATCCGGGGATAATGGTTGCCGATCTCCTGCGCCAGCGCGATCCCGTTCATGCCGCCGGGCATGACGACGTCGCTGAGCACGAGATTGATCTTCTCGCCCTGGCGCAGCATGTTCAGCGCGTCGGCGGCATTTTCCGCGCGCAGGGTCCGATAGCCGAGCTGCTCGACGAGAGACGCCGTGACGTCGCCGACCTCGGCATTGTCCTCGACGACGAGAATCGTCCCCTGCCCCGGCACGATGGGCTGGGTGGGAGGCGCTTCCACCGCTTCGACCAGCGCGGCGTGCCGGCGCGGCAGGTAGATGGTGATGGTGGTACCGCTGCCGACCGCGCTGGTGGCGACCACCGTGCCTCCGGATTGATGGGAAAAGCCGTAGACTTGGGCCAAGCCGAGGCCGGTGCCCTTTCCGAGCGCCTTGGTCGTGAAGAACGGCTCGAAGATTCTCGGCAGCACGTCGGGGGCTATCCCGACGCCGGTATCGGTCATCGCCAGGGCGACGAAATCGCCCTCCAGTTGATCGACGCCGTCACTCTTCTTCAGCGACACGTTTCGTGCCGACAGCGTGATCGAGCCCCCGCCCGGCATGGCGTCGCGGGCGTTGACCGCGACATTGACCAGCGCCAGTTCGAGCTCGGCGATGTCGACCTCCACCGGCCATACATCCTCCGGTATGTCGCACTTGAGCTGAACGTTGCCGCGCAGGGACCCGACCAGCATTTCGTGCACGGCCTCCACACGCGCCTTGAGGTCGGTGACGACGGGATTGAGCGGCTGGCGACGCGAGAACGCGAGCAGCTGGCGCGTCAGGCTCTCGCCGCGGTTGGCGGCCGAATGGATTGCATCGATGGCCTGGAGATGTTTGGCATCTGAGAGCCGCCGGCGGAGCAGCTGGGCGTGGCCGCTGACGATCATCAAGAGATTGTTGAAATCGTGGGCGATGCTCCCGGTGAGTTGCCCGAGCGCTTCCATCTTCTGGGACTGGGCGAGTTGCTCCTGCGCGCGTTCGAGCGACCCCTGCGCCTCCCGCCGCTCGGTGATGTCGCGCGTGATGTTGACGAAGCCGACGAGTGTGCCCACCTCGTCGCGTACCGCCTCGACCACGGCGCTCGCCCAGAACAGGCTCTTGTCTCGTCGCACGCGCCAGCCTTCGACGACGCACTTGCCCTCATAGGCGGCGAGTTGCAGCGCGCGCGTCGGCTCGCCGCGCTGTTGCTCCTCCTCGGAATAGAATCGGCTGAAATGCTGGCCGACGATCTCGGCGGCGGCGTATTGATGGATGCGCTGCGCGCCCATGTTCCAGTTGGTGATGCAGCCTTCGCGGTCGAGCATGAAGATCGCATAGTCGGTGACGCCCTGAATGACCATGCGAAAGCGCCATTCGCTTTCCATCAGGGCTTCCTGCGCCTTGCGGCGCTCGGCGATGTCGTGCTTGAGCGCGGCCTCGACCCGCTTTCTCTGCTCGATCTCGGTGTGAAGCACCTCGGTGGCCTGCTCGAGCGTCGCTGAGCGCGCCTGCAGCGCCTTCTGCAAGTCCTCGTATGCCTGGCGCAGGTTCTTCTCGGCGCGGCGGCGGGCGCTGACGTCCTCCATCACCGCCATCAGGTGGCGCACGCCACCCCCTTGATCGAGCATTGCGGACACGTTGATGCGAACCCACAGGCGCGAGCCGTCCGGCAGCACGTTCCGGACCTCGACGGCGAAGCCCTCGCCGCTCTCGATGGCGCGGCCGAGTAGAGCGTGCAGGTGGGACAGGTCCTCGGGATCGGTCAGATCGTCGATCCGCATCTGCAGCAGCTGCGGCGCCGGGCGCCCGACGATCTCGCAGAAGCGATTGTTGACGATATTGAAGCGCCCCGCGGCATCCATTTGCGCCACGCCGACCCCCGCCCGGCTGAACATGGCGCGCAGAATTTGCTCGTGCTGGCGCAATTTGGCTTCGAGCTGCCGACGCAACGCCACGTCGGCGCTCAGCGCGAGGCTTGGGACCGAAACGCCGATCATGAACGTGATCAGCGGCAGGAAGGATTGATCGAGCGCCGTACCGGCGAAGGGTCCGCCGCCCGCCATCGCGCCCCAGATCGCAAAGCCCGAGAGGACGAGCGCGACGGTCGCGGTATCGCGTTGACCGCACCGCAATGCGGCCCACAGGAGCGGCAGGATCGCGAGGAAGCCCAGCGCGCTCCTGCTGGCGCTCTGCTCGAACAGCGGACTGAACGCGAGGAGGCCCACGAGCGTCGCAGCGACGAGGGCGGTACCCGACGCCAGGACCTTGTCCAGATTGAACGCTCGCAGGTCGCTCGTCGCCCACAGCAGCACGACCGGCGCGATGACCAGCACGCCCGCGGCGTCGCGAAGCCACCACGTGATCCCCAACGCGGCGATGCCCGTCGCATCGACGTATCCGGCGAGGTACAAGCTGCCCACGCCGACGGCGGCGCCGATCATGCTGGCGGGCCCAAGACCCAGCAGCGCGAATTTCGCGGTCCCGCTCGGCGAATCGAAGGCTCGGCTTGCGTGCGACCAGATGTTGACGAGGTAGCCGCCGATGACGGCCTCGAGCGTGTTGCCGATGGCGATCGCCGAGGATACCAGGATCGAATCGGCCGCCGTCGCATCCGCGATATCGGTGGGCGGGCCGGCGGCCAAGGCGGCCGCAAATACCGCCGGCCAAACCCGCACCCCGCACAGCACGACGGCAGCCAGAGCGAGGCCCGCGGGGGCCCAGATCGGGACGGCACTCGAATAAATTGCAGCGACCGTCAGCCCGGCGTTCGCCAGAGCGAAGTAGGCGCCCCCGACGATCACCAGTTCGAAAACATACATCGCCGCACCGCGCAGACCCCGCGCGGTCAAACGTCTCGCTCGTGGGAAACGCGCCACGGTATGCCCCCCGCATCCGCTAACTACGCCCCGATCCTGCGCCTCTCCCCGACTATGTGCGCTGGCGTATTTCGCTCCTGTCCGGTTTCACTCCGGTTTTAACCCCGCGTTATTGATGAACGAAACTGAGGCAGAACTCGGGCCTCGGCACGACAAGTCGGCGAAGAATAGCGGGCCGGGGACCGGCGGGAACTTCGACGGCCTGCCTGCCTAAATCCTGCGCAGGTTCCCGGCCGCCTTGCGCCCGGGCGCCCGGGTCGCGCAGCGCGCGCAATCGATTTGGCCGGCCGATCCGGGACCCGCGGGGAGGCCCGCGATCGCTACATGACGCTCTGCAGGAAGCCGCCGACCGGCATCGGCGGCCGCGGCACGTCGCCGAAAATCCTGTCGTTGTCAGGCAGGAACCAGGACGGAATTTGCTTGAGCCGGGCAAGCAGCGGCCGGGCGTCCTCGCCGCCGTTCGATACGGAGGCCGCCGCAGGTCCCTCGTACCCGACCCGCGCTTCGGCACCGCCCTGCCCCACGGGCTTTGCCGCAACATTGGCTGCGGACATGGGCGGTTGGATCGGCAGCGGCGCGGCCGAGCGCGGCTGGACCTCCGCCGACGCCGCCTGTTCTGGCTTGTGACTGCGGCGCACCTGCGCCGGGTGCGGTGGTTTGGCCGGCTTCGCCACAGGGCCGTTCGAGGCCGCGGCCGCCGCACTCTCCGGCTTCGTCTGGCTTTCGGCTTCCTTGCGCGCCAGCGCGGCCAGGAGCGCGTGGTCGTCGCGCACCATCCGGATGGCATCGTCGCCCGCGGGCAAGACCTGCACGATCGGGGCTGCAGGAGCCGGCCGCTCGCCGATATGGCCCAGGCAATAGGCGCAGACGGCGCTGGCGAACCCGGCCCCGGCAACCTCGACGAACTTGATTCCGAACCTGGACAGCACAGAAAACCTGCGTTGCACGATCCCCCTCCAATTTTCAAACGGTCGACCTATTTTCGAACATTCGTTTGAGACTTCTTCGCGGCGAGAAGTGAAACCAAGCGTGGCGAATCGGGGGAAAAGTGACGCTCCTAACTCCGCGCGGTCTGCGGCAGGCGTCCGAGGCCGCCCGCGGCCCAGGCGGCGATCGTATCCGCCAGCCAGTCCACGAAGCGTTCGTCGAGCGCGAGGCGGAGCGGCGTATGCGCGAGTTGCTCGGCGTTGCGCACGAAGATGCTGCACTGTCCGAACAGCCAGAGCGCGCCGACGACGGCCTGCTTGTCGGTCGCTCCATCCGGCAGGAAGCGGCGGACCAGGTCGATGGCGGCGGCAAAGAACGGGGCCGCCTCGCGCGCCATGAAGCTGCGGAAGACGGGACTCGGCTTGAGCGTCTCCCAGTTGAAGATGCGCGCGTAGGCACTGAGCTCGTCGCCGGACGTCATCGGCCGCAGCTGCTGGCGCACGAAATTTCGCAGCGCCGCTTCGCGCGGCAGCGCGCCGGCGTTCGGCGCGGCGTCGTCATTGTCCGTCAGCGCCAGCAAGGCCGCTTGCAGAACCGCGCGATAGAGCCCCTCCTTGCTGCCGAAATGGTAGTTCACCGCCGCCTGATTGACGTCCGCCGCGGCGACGATGGTGCGGATGCTGGCACCGTCGTAGCCGTGGCGCGCAAAGGCCCGCGACGCGGCCCTGACGATCTTCTCGCGCGTCGCCTTCGAGGCTCGCGTCACTTTGGCTGACCGCGGCATGTACGATCGATCCTGATTTCAAACGTCCGTTTGAACGTAGCGCGCGGCGATCGTCCCGACAAGATCGCCCGCTTCGCGATCGCCGCGCACGAGCCCGCCGCGGCCTAGTTGCGGACGTATTTCATCAGTCGTTTCGGCCCCACTTCGGCGCCGTAGATATTGCCGTTGGAATCGGCCGCGACGCCTTCGGCCGCGCTGGTGCCGGTTGTCTTCTCGACCGGGTCCGGAATGAGCGCCGTCACCACGCCGTCGCTGACCCTTCCGACCCTGATGCCCCGCTTCCAGCCGTCGTGGTTCTTCGCGACCGATTCCGATTCGGAATCGGCGACATAGATCTTATCGTTCCCGTCGATGAAGATGCCGCTCGGTCGGCTGAACTGGAACCACTGGTCGAGATAGTTTCCGTCCTGATCGAAGATCTGGATGCGGTTGTTCTGGCGGTCGGCGACGAAGAGTCTGCCGCGCGAGTCCATCGCGAGCGCATGCGGGATATCGAACTCGCCGGGGCTCGAGCCTTTTCTTCCCCAGGTCTTGATGAACTTGCCGTCCTTGCTGAACTTGACGATCCGCGCGTTGGTGTTTCGGCCGTGCCCGTCGGCGACGAAAATGTCCCCGTTGGGAGCCACGAGCACTGCGGACGGCGCGTTGAATTCGTCCCGCCCGCTGCCGGCGACGCCGGGCTTGCCGAGCGTCATCAGCACCTTGCCCTCGGGGCTGAACTTGAACACCTGGTGGCCTTTGCCGTCCTTGCCAAGGCCGTCGGTGACCCACACATTGCCAGCGCGATCGACGTAGAGCCCGTGCGGGAACAAGAGCAGCCCTTCCCCGAAGGCCTTCACCAGCTTGCCGGACGCGTCGAATTTCAGGATCGGCGGCAGCTTCGAACCGTCGCAGGCGAACGGGATGCCCGGTTTCATGAGCGAGGGCGGAGCAAACACGCCGCAGCGCTCCGCGACCCACACGCTGGTGCCATCGGGATCGATGCCCACGCCGCTGGTCGAGCCCCACGTCCGCCCTGCCGGCATTTTCGCCCAGTGCTCGATGGCGCGATACGGATTGGGCGCGGTATTGGTCGGAGCACTGATCTGAGCGCGCGCCTCGCTTCCCACGACCGCGATCGCCGCCACGACCGCGAGCACGAACGCGGGGGATCGGACACGATCCGGCATCGCATGATCTCCTTGGCCTGGTCCGGGATTGGTCCCGGCGCTGTCGTTCGCCTCGACCCTAGACTGCCCCGCGCCCGCGCCGTTGCGCAAGCAGGCGGCGCACGGCGCGCCGAGCCCGTACCTGACGGAAACCCGGCTCACTCGCAGCGGATCGCCGCCGGCGTACCGGGCGGCAACGGGCGCGGGTCGACCTCGACC
>JBAUOM010000585.1:0-6322 GCA_049579765.1 Xanthobacteraceae bacterium | reverse complement strand
TCGAGAGCTTGGTCTTCTTGATCTTGTCCTCGATCTCGGCGAGCTCGTCCTTGCCTTCCTCGTCGCCGATCTCTTTCTGGATCGCCTTCATCTGCTCGTTGAGGTAGTACTCGCGCTGGGTCTTCTCGACCTGCCGTTTGACGCGGGTGCGGATGCGCTTCTCGACCTGCAGCACCGAAAACTCGCTCTCGATCAGGCTGAGCACCTTCTCGAGCCGCTCGGTGACGGACGGCATCTCCAGGATCAACTGCTTGTCGGGAATCTTGACGGCGAGGTGCGAGGCCACCATGTCGGCGAGCTTGGCATAGTCCTCGATCTGCTGGACCACGCCGACCACCTCGGGCGACACCTTCTTGTTGAGCTTCACATAGTTCTCGAACTCGTTGACGACCGAACGCGCGACTGCCTCGGCCTCGACCTGCTCGCCGCTCGATTCCGCGAGCACGATGGCGTCGGCCTCGTAATATTCGGCACGATCGGTGTAACGCTCGACCTTCGCGCGCGCAGCGCCTTCGACCAGCACCTTGACGGTGCCATCGGGCAGCTTGAACAATTGCAGCACGCTTGCGAGCGTCCCGATCTCATAGATCGAGTCGGTCGCCGGATCGTCGTCGGAGGCGTTCTTCTGCGTCGCGAGCAGATTGAACGTGTCGGAGCGCATCACCTCCTCGAGCGCCTTGATCGATTTTTTGCGTCCAACGAAAAGCGGCACGATCATGTGCGGGAAGACGACTATGTCGCGGAGCGGCAATACCGGATAGGCCCGGGTCTCGCCGGGGATAGGAGGCGGCTTTGGCTTTGCACTGGTCATGGCCCGAAATCCTTGTTGTTGTCCATCTCCGCCGCGACCCGTCAGTGCGCAGCCACGACAGAGTGCCGCTGGGCCGGGAAGGGAATACGGGCCGCCGCAGCGACATCCGTGCCCAAAGGTGAGGTATGATACGCTGTGTCCCTTTTCAAACCCTCATTCGGCTACGAGGGCCGCCTGATGCGGCTCGCCGAGGGCCACGGCGTCGTGCGCGAGGATTTTCTCAAGAATTACTGGTGCTCCGAGCTCGATCCGCGCTGGCTCAACCGGGTCTCGAAGCTCTCCGCGCCAGGAGATCCAGACGCTCGCCGGCGAAACCGGGCTCGAGATCGGCGAGTTCCGCCGGATCGTGCACATGGTGCAGAAGCGCGAGCGCGAGGTGCAGAAGCGCGAGCGCGAGGCGCACCAGGCCAAGAAGGAGATGGTGGAGGCGAACCTGCGGCTGGTGATCTCCATCGCCAAGAAATACACCAACCGCGGCCTGCAGTTCCTCGACCTGATCCAGGAAGGCAATATCGGGTTGATGAAGGCGGTCGACAAATTCGAGTACCGCCGCGGCTACAAGTTCTCTGCCGACTTGTTGGCGGGCCGCTATTACCTCAACCGCGGCCCATCGCCCCGGCGAGGTCCGCGGGCAAGTCAGCAGAGCGAAGTAAGCGCGACGACCCAAAAACCGAAGGTGGCGCGTCCCTGTGGACGGCTATCAACGCCGGAGTAAAAATACCTCGGTTTGCCGGAGAAAAAATACGTCAGTGCTGCTGGCAAGAAGGCCCCGAACTGGGGGCCTTTTCTTAAGACATCAGGCGCGTCTGCGCAAATGACATGACCAAATGCGTAGCGACAGCGGTCATGAGAATTAGCGGAAATTCCAGAAGGAGCCGCGGTGTCGTCTGGAGCACCCCCGGCTTACGGGCGTCGGGCCGCGCAGCATTGTGCTCGTTCGGCAAATTTCGGCGCAGAAGCTGGTAGAGTGTCACAACAAGCCGCGTCAATCACCCGCGCCGGGATTTGGCGAGAAGTATTGAAGTTTGTCCGGCTTCCCCTCCCACTCCTTAGAGTCGAGCGGGAGCGCTTTTTTGATTGTAATATTTGGCCAGATTTTCGCGTATTCCGCATTCAGCGACAGCCATTTCTCAAGCCCGGGTTCGCTATCAGCCTTGATAGCATCAACGGGGCATTCCGGTTCGCAAACACCACAGTCGATGCATTCATCAGGATGGATGACGAGCATGTTCTCGCCCTCGTAGAAACAGTCCACGGGGCACACCTCGACGCAGTCCATGGTTTTGCAGCGAATACAGCTCTCGTTGACGACGTAGGTCAATTGAGCGTCCTTTCAGCGGATCGCAGTGGTGAATTCATCGGTGTCTGTTATCGCGGTGCTCCGCTCGTTGGCTGAAAATGGACGCAGAGGAGAGCCGCGTCCTCTGGCTGGATCGGGGCGCCGAGCAGTAGGCATTCAAGTGCTGAGGAATTCGCGCTTGTCCGATTGCAGCGCATCTCTCCAGCGAGGTATATGCAATCCTGGCAAACACCGAAGCGCCGATGTGCCCCACTCGCAGCCACAGTGGTCAGCACTTGGTGCAAGGCGTGGTGCATCTCGGTTCGTTCTTTCGCGTCGAGCGAGTCCACGGCGCGCACCAGAACTTCGAACGGATCGCGCGCAAGCGCTTTGTTACCCTTGTTCGTCAGTCGCAGACTGACGCTTCGTCCGTCCGCCTTGGATCGCTGTCGGACCAAGTACCCACCTGCCTCAAGTGCCTTGATCGCCTGCGAAGCGGTGCCACGCGTGGTCGCTTGAAACTCCGCAAATGCCGACGGGGTCCGGGAGAACGGATTGGCGCGGGCGAAGTAGCGGAGCGCCATCCATTGGGCGGGGCTGAGCTCGCCGTCATAGCCCTCGGCTTGCACAAGCCGCCCTACCAGCAGCAGGAGCTCTGCCGTTTCGCGTGCCGACATGGTCGCCTCGGACAACATAATAGCGTTTCGAAATCAAATTGACAACGAGGATAGATGCAGATAATTTTGTTTCGAAAGTAGTTGAGCGCGACAATGACGACCGTGCGTACGATGTGGTGGCGATCATGGTTTGGCTGGCAACCGCGGATCAGAGGGTGACGGACGAATCCGGCCTCACCCGCTATTCTGAGGAAATCCGGCGGATGCCGATGCTGGAACCGCATGAAGAGCACATGCTGGCCAAGCGCTGGCGCGAGCACGGCGACCACGAGGCGGCGCACAAGCTCGTCAACAGTCATCTGCGCCTGGTCGCCAGGATCGCCACGGGCTATCGCGGCTACGGCTTGCCGATCTCCGACTTGATCTCGGAGGGCAATGTCGGCCTGATGCAGGCGATTAAACGCTTCGAGCCGGATAAGGGCTTCCGCCTCGCCACCTATGCCACATGGTGGATCAAGGCGGCGATCCAGGAATACATCCTGCGCTCGTGGTCCATGGTTAAGATGGGCACCACGGCAAACCAGAAGAAGATGTTCTTCAACCTGCGCAAGGCCAAGAGCAAGATTTCTGTGCTCGACGAGGGTGACATGCGACCGGACCAGGTGAAGATCATCGCCCGGCGGCTCGGCGTCACCCAAATGGACGTGATCGACATGAACCGCCGGCTCGGCGGCGACGCCTCGCTCAACGTCCCGATCCGCGAGGACGGTAATTCCGGCGAGTGGCAGGACTGGCTGGTCGACGACATCTCCGACCAGGAGACGACACTCGCCGCGAGCGAGGAGTTCGACAACCGCCGCAAGGCGCTCGCCTCGGCGCTCTCCGCGCTCAACGACCGGGAGCGGCGCATCTTCGAGGCGCGCCAGCTCGCCGAAGAACCGATCACGCTCAAGGAGCTCGCCAATGAGTTCGGCGTCTCGCGCGAGCGCGTGCGCCAGATAGGCGTGTGTGCCTTCGAGAAGGTGCAGAAGTCGGTGAAGAACCGCGTCGCCGTGATGGAAAATCCAGCGCCTCTGCCGGCGCATTAGCTTCAACCCTCTCCAGTGGTAGGAAAACTGCCGATGGACGTGTCGCCAGAGTACGTTTTACGGCAACCGGACGACGCGAAAGGGGTGCCGCTCGACGATCAACGCACCGAAATTTGCATCATAGTCCCGAAGATCTTTATCAGCGCCGTCGGAGAAACCGAAATGATTGCCGATCCGAAACGCAAACCTCATCAAGACGATGGCGATAGCGACAAGCGGAGCCGCCAGGAAGAGGCGCTCGACGAGGCCCTCAAGAACACCTTTCCGGCGTCCGATCCGGTTTCAGTCGAGCAGCCGACGACGAGCGGGCGCGCCTATACAGTCAAAGCGACGGGTCTACCCGAGAAATTGTTGTGGAGAATGTAGACTGTCCACGCCGGGAGCGGCCGGTCAATCCCACCGCGCCGGCAGACCCCACAGCACTTTGAGTCGGACCAAGTGCCGCGGGCCAGAGGCTCTTGTTATGGCGAAACGAAGACTACCGTTCGATCCCAAATCCTTTCTCGCCAAAGTCGGCGAGGGCAGAACCCTAACCAAATATCGCAAGGATAAAGTCGTCTTCTCGCAGGGCGACCTTGCCGAAGCCGTGTTCTATATCCAGAAGGGCAAGGTCAAGGTCACCGTTGTTTCCGACCAAGGGAAAGAGGCCGTGGTCGCACTGCTCGGAGCGGCCGAGTTCTGCGGCGAGGGCTGCCTGGCCGGGCAGCCACGGCGCATGGCGACCGTCACGGCGATGACGGAATGCACGATCATGCGGCTGCAGAAGACGAGCATCATCCGCGTGCTGCATGACGAGCCCGGGTTTTCCGAGGTCTTCATCTCGCATCTTCTGGCTCGCACCATCCGAGTCGAAGAGGACCTGGTGGACCAGCTTTTCAATTCCAGCGAGAAACGCCTGGCGCGGCTGCTGTTGCTGCTGGCGAACTTCGGCAAGGAAGGGAGGCCCGAGCCGATCATTGCGAAAATCAGCCAGGAGACGCTCGCGGAGATGATCGGCACGACGCGCTCACGCGTGAGCTTCTTCATGAACAAATTTCGGCGGCTGGGCTTCGTCGATTACAACGGCAGCGGGCTGGAAGTTCACAGCTCATTGTTGAACGTGGTCCTGCACGACGAGCCAACGCTATGTCGGTAACTATTCTGTTTGATCTATTGTAAAAGCCTGAATGCATTCCCAAATACGAAGCGCGCAGGCCATAAGGCTGCATGATACGGAGGGTTCGGCCCTGAGGGCGAACCGTTCGCATGTCGCTCAAACTAAAGAGGTCATGCTATGCGTACATTCGATTTTGCTCCCCTCTATCGTTCGACCGTTGGCTTCGACAGGATGTTCTCGTTACTCGACCAACTCGGTGGCGTGGAAGGCTCGGTGCCCAGCTATCCGCCCTACAATATTGAGCGGAACGGCGAAAACGCCTTTCGTATCTCTGTCGCGGTCGCCGGATTCACCGATGCTGATCTTTCGATCGAAGCGAAGGAAAACACGCTGACGATCCGCGGCGAAAAACAGGCCAACGACGAGGAAAAGACCGGCGACATTCTCTACAAGGGCATCGCCGAGCGGACCTTTGAGCGTAGCTTCCAGCTTGCCGACCATGTTGTGGTGAAGGGCGCAAGGCTGGAGAACGGGCTCCTGCACGTCGACCTCGAGCGCGAGATCCCGGAGGCGATGAAGCCTCGGGTGATCCCGATCGCGAGTTCCGGCAAGGTTTTGGAGGTCCAGCCTACCAAGGCCGCTGCCTGAAGTTCTGACCGGTTGCAATTTGGGAGTGCCCCGGGTTTTCGGGGCGCTTCCGTTGCACTATCCCCGTCGTCACGACACGTCCATTCTGGCGTGAGATCTCGTTTCGATCTGAGCCCAAGCCACTGGAGCCAATCGCCCCAACCATTGCCGGTCTCAGATTGCCAACAGGAGACATTCAGAGAGCAAGGCTCACAGCATAGCTGTCGGGCGCGGACGATTTCACTCCCCCTCGCTCGGAGCCGCACGCGTGTCCACAGCGCGCCACGCCGGATGAATGCGGCCCGTGTTTCCGTTTGTGGGTACCAACGTAAATGGCCTCACACACTGCCGACCCAGACCGAGCTATGGTTGGGGTGAAGGACTTCAGCCCGGGACGACGGACCTGGGTCGATCGACGTGCCGACGAGGTCACTTTGTCCGGCTGGCCGTGTCCCTCCGGCAGGCCGCCCTAGCGACTCCGCAACGTCTGCTCAAGCATATTCTCCACCGAGTGCGGCGAAATTCCAAGTTCTGCAAATCCGGGCACTCCCGGCGAACACACGTTATCGACCTGCATCAGCTCCACTTGATTGCGGGTGACGGGCGGATTCGGGAGCAGTTCTGCGGTCCATGCCAGTGCCCGCCAAGCGGCGAACGGGAGTGGAATCAAGATGCGCTTGAGGTCGGCTTCGCGTGCAAGGGCGTGGAGCAATTCCTCGTATGAATAGACACGAGGGCCGCCGCACTCGAACGTGATGGCATGCGTTTGCGTCCGCTGCAGGGCCCGCGCGATCGCCTCTGCCA
>JBAUOM010000584.1:0-2133 GCA_049579765.1 Xanthobacteraceae bacterium | reverse complement strand
CGACAGCACCGAGAACGCCCCCGTGCCTGCCGTGGAGGACAAGCCCGCGGACGCTCCGGGCAAGCGCAAGGTGCGCGCCGTCGGGCCGAACGTCTATCCGGTGCGGTGACGAGCAGCGCGTGCGCCGTCCTCGTCCTGAGAGGAGCGAGCGCAGCGAGCGTCTCGAAGGATGAGGCGGAACACACGCCGCGTCCTCTTTACGTGCTCTTGGTCGCGGTGAGCGAATAGCGCTGCTCCGCGGCCAGGCATTCCGCCTCCGGCAGACCCAGCTCCTTGCGCACGATATTGGTGCCCAGCACCATCGCGACCATCTTGTAGGTGGCGTGTCGGCGCCCCATGCCCTCGCGGCCCATGCCGCAGTCGGATGAGATGATCAGCCGCTCCGGCGGGACATGCTTGAGCGCCTCGCGGATCAGCGCGGCGATCTCGTCCGGCCGCTCGACCTGCAAAGTGTGATGGTCGATGACGCCGATGACGACCTTCTTGTCCTTGATGACCTCGCCGATCGCCTTGAGGTCGCCGGGACCGGAGGAGCAGGTCTCGAAGGTCAAGGCGTCCGCTTCGACGCGGCCGAGCGCCTCCAGCGTGGGCTGGTAGCTCTGCACGTCGCGGAAGATGCGCTGCTGCGACGGGTTGCCCCAGCAGGTGTGGCACCACACCTCGGTCTTGCCGCGCAGCCCCTTCACCGTGTTGTTGAAGACCTTCACGAGGTCGTCGACGTCGAGCTTGCCGAAGGTCTTGCCGCGCGCCGGCACCATGTGGATCTGCGGCTCCTCCATCTGCAGGACCGGGCAGCCGGCGTCGGCGAGGTCGTTGAGCTCGGCGTTGAGCGCATCGCTGATCGCCCAGGTGCGCTCGACCGGATCCTTGTAATAGTCGTCCTCGACCGAGGCCGCGATCAGCTCGGGCAGGATGGTGCCGAACTTGACCGGCTTCGTGGTCATGCGCTGCGCGGCCTTCCACATCGCGGCATATTGCAGGCGGCCGCGGCCGACCGGCCCGACGATGCGCGGGAACACGCGCGCTTCGAGAAAATCGTGCAGGATATGCCCGCGCGGATAGGCGACCGCGCCGATCTTGTAGACCATGGGCTCCGCCGCTTCCGCGAAACCGTCCATGTGCGTGAGCGGATAGCCCTGCCAGCTCATGCCGCCGACTTCCTCGTCGTAATGGGCATCGCCGTCGGTGCAGATATCAAGCCCGGCGACCTCCTGCGCCCGCAGGAAGCAGGAGACGGCATCCTCGTATTGCTCGCGGTAGCGCGAGTTGACCATGGCCTCGAGGAAGCTCTTCGATCCCAGCACCGCGTTGTACCAGGCCGGCCGCGGCAGCGAGCCGATGATCGAGGTCGGCAGCATGACGCCTGCTGAAGCTTTGTACATCGTGTCCTCTCTTGCTGCGGGGTGCGGATTCCCGGCGATCGGCGCTCAGAAATCGAAGGCTTCGCTCTTGGCAGCGGTCACGAGCAAAGAGCGGTCGGGCGCGGGTATGGGCTCGCCGGAATCGCGGAAATGGTTGACGATGGGATAGCGGCGGTCGCGGCCGAAATTCTTCAGCGTCACCTTGACCCCGGGCGCCGCCTGCCGGCGCTTGTATTCGGCCAGATGGAGCATGCGCTCGATCTTCATGACGGTTGCGCGGTCGAAACCGTCGGCGGCGATCTTGGCGATCGGCTCCTCGCGCTCGACCAGGCGCTCGAGGATGCGGTCGAGCACGTCGTAGGGCGGCAGCGTGTCCTGGTCGGTCTGGTTCTCGCGCAGCTCGGCGGTCGGGGCGCGGGTGAGAATATTGTCGGGGATGACCGCTCCGCCCGGGCCCAGGGCGTCGTCCGGCTTCCAGCCGTTGCGCAGCCGCGCCAGCCGGTAGACCTCGGTCTTGTAGAGGTCCTTGACCGGATTGAAGCCGCCGTTCATGTCGCCGTAGAGCGTGGCATAGCCAACCGACATTTCCGACTTGTTGCCGGTGGTCACCACCATCAGGCCGAACTTGTTCGACACCGCCATCAGGATGGTGCCGCGCGCGCGCGCCTGCAGGTTCTCCTCGGTGACGTCGGGCGCCGTTCCGGCGAACACCGGCGACAGCGCTTGCTCCATCCCCGCGACCGCGCGCTCGATCGGCAGCACGTCGTAGCGC
>JBAUOM010000583.1:0-1787 GCA_049579765.1 Xanthobacteraceae bacterium | reverse complement strand
GATCCATCAGCGCTTCACCGCCGCCGACCGGGTTGCGCCGCCCGAGGCCCGGCGGGCGATCGCCGACGTGCTGGCGGTCGTTCCGAGGGAGCGCGAGGTCGAAGCGGCGATCGAGGCCTTCCAGCGGCAGGTCCAGCTTCACCATTCCGCCGCGCAGCAGATCGACATCCTGTCGCGGACCGTCATGACACCGCTCGACCGACGCGCCGAAGGCCACGTGCGCACCGCCGTGCTGCGCGCCTTCGGTATCACGGCGATCAGCCCGACGGCGCTGACCGATGCCGCGTTCTTCCTCGCCTGCGGCGTGCGCATGGTGCGAGGGATCGCGGCTTCGTACGGCCATCGGCCGACCGCCGCCACCACAGTGCACTTGCTGCGGCGACTCGTCATCGAGGCAGGCAAGCTCGGCGCCGTCGACATCGCCAGCGCCTCACTGGTGCAACATCTCGGCGGCGCGGTCACCGAGCGGCTCGCGACCAGCGCGGCCGATGCCCTCTACGCCGCCTACCGCATGGCGCGGCTCGGCATCATCGTCATGGATCTGTGCCGCCCGATTCCTTTCCAGGCGGACGAGATTCCGAGCGTGACCTCCTTGGTCGGCAACGTCGTGCGGCGCGGTTCGGAGTCCGGCACCGGGTGAGAAACGTGGCACGGAAAAAACAGAAATCATGTGGGGAATTATTCGTGCAATTTAACCGTTGCGGCAGGAACACGGCGGCTTTTCACAGTCGGTTGATCGGTAAAAAGGTGTGCAACCTTTCGCGCGGGGGCGAGTTGGTTGAGCGGGACGTGATTACAGGGGATGCCAATGTCTATAGCCTTCACCCATACGGGATCGGCTGCCGCATCACCTGAGCGTGCAGCGGCAGCGGTTGAAACCTCTTCCGACGAGATGCTGATCGAGCGAATCGCTGGCGGCGATCAACTCGCCATGCGGACGTTGTTCGGCCGGCATCGAGTCAACTTGTATCGTTGGCTTCTGCGCCTCGTCGGCGACGAGACCTTGGCCGAAGACCTCTTGAGCGAGGTGTTTCTGGACGTGTGGCGGCAGGCCGCCTCTTTCGAGGCCCGCTCCTCGGTTTCGACCTGGCTCCTGGCGATCGCCCGCTACAAGGCGCTCTCGGCACGGCGCCGCCGGACCGACGCCGAGCTGGACGAGAACATTGCCGCCACCGTTGCGGATCCGGCCGACGATCCGGAGCTCGTGCTGCAGAAGAAAAACCGGACAGAGCTGCTGCGCAGCTCCCTGGCGAGGCTGTCGCCGGAGCATGGCGAGGTCATCGACCTCGTCTACTATCACGGCAAATCGGTCAAAGAGGTTGCCGAGATCGTCGATGTCCCGGAGGCCACGGTCAAGACGCGTATGTTCTACGCGCGCAAGAAGCTGGCGGAGCTGGTGGCTGCGGCGTGATGGACGACGCGCCGCGTGATGCGCAGCGCGAGCCCGCCGGCGGGTGTCCGTTTGTCGCGGCTCGGAGGGTAAGCCCTTCGCAATCGGCGGTGCATCGCCGCCGGCCGAACGAGCGCGACGATGCGCCGCCCTCCGGCAGCGGGTTTATCCACCGATAAGCTTGCCTGCCGAGATTGCTGAGATCAAACTTCCGCGCATCCTTCTCGGGGAACCCGGCCGCCGGGGCAAGCTGGTTGCAGCTGCTCAGCGGCGGGCCCTGGTCCGGCCGTCCTCGCTATATTTTTTTGGAGCACTCGCTTTTTGGAGCACTCACAATGCGTGGTTTGAGCGTCGTGGTCGCAGTCTCCGCCGCGGTCTTGTTGACGGGATGCGAGGG
>JBAUOM010000582.1:0-7239 GCA_049579765.1 Xanthobacteraceae bacterium | reverse complement strand
GGGGCCAGCAGGTGCTGGTGGTCAACTGCCCGGGCGCCGGCGGCAGCCTGGCGGCGCGGGCGGCGGCGGACGCCGCGCCGGACGGATACACGCTCTACCAGCCGGTGCTGTCGACTTTCGTGTCGCTGCATCCCGCGGCGCCCAACGTTCCCTTGCACGTGCCGAAAGACTTTCTGCCGATCGGGTTCGTGACGGAGAACCCGATGTTCATCGCGGTCGCTCCAAGCTTGGGCGTCTCGACCTTGCCGGAGCTGATCGCGCTCGCCAAGAAGCGTCCCGGCGAAATTCCCTACGCCACGACCGGGGTGGGCCGCTTGACCCACCTGACCGGGGAATTGCTGCAGCACCAAGCGGGGATCAAGCTGCTGCTGGTGCCCTATACCGGCGGTCCGGCTCATGCCATCGGCGATGTCACGACCGGGCGTGTCGCCGTGATCATCGAAGGCTATTCAGGCGTCGCCGGAGCGGCGCGATCGGGCGCGATCAAGTTGATCGCCGTCGCATCGGCGAAGCGCCTGACGGAGTTCCCCAACGTCCCCACCGTGGCGGAAACGATTCCGGGTTTTCAAGCCACCGGCTGGGCCGTTTTAGTGGCGCCCCTCGGTACGCCCGGAACGATCATCGGCAAGGTCAGCGCAGACCTGAGCAAGGTTACCGCCGAACCGGATCTCGACAAGAAGCTCGCGGCGCTGGGCAGCTACTCGAATCCGATGACGCCTGCCGAAGCGACGGCATTCGTTCACAAGCAGCAGCAGATGTGGCAGCCGGTCCTGGACGAGATCGCCAAGAAGCAGCGATGAAACAATCCTGGCGGCTCTGCCCTTTTCGCCGTTTCCGGCCTCGTAACGCGGGACGGAGACCGGCTGCGAGCGCAAGGGCAGGGACGATGATCCAAGACCCAGCTGCCCGGGAACGGCCTCGTCATCGCACCGCGATCGCTTGCCTTGCTTTCGGTCTGGCAATTCCGCTTTGCGGCTCGGTTGCACGGGCGCAGTCCGTCGCCTTCATCAATCCCGGAAAGTCCGACGAGGTCTACTGGGTCACCGTCACGCAGGGCATGCAGGCCGCCGCCCGCAGCCTCGGTATGAAGTTCGAGGTGCGGTATGCGCAGCGCGAGCCGCTCAAGACGTTCGAGCTCGCCCGCGAGCTCGCTGCCCGCCCAGCCGGCGAACGTCCTGAATATGTCGTGATCACGGACGATTATTCCGTGGCCGACCAGTTGGTGAGGATCATCGACGCCGCCGGCGTGAAGACCTTTCTCGCCTACAGCACGATTCCGGTCGACCAGCGTGGCGGCATCGGGTCGCCGCGCGGCAAGTACAAAGGCTGGCTCGGATCGCTCGAACCACGGGCGGAAGATGCCGGCTATCTGACCGCGCATGCGCTGATCGCGCGCGGCAAGAAGGAGAAGGCATTCGGGCCCGACGGCAAGCTTCACATGCTGGCGATCGCCGGAGACCGCTCGACGCCCTCGTCGCTCAAACGCAACGAGGGCATGCGCCGCGCGGTCGGCGAAGACCGCAGGGTCGTGCTCGAGCAGGAGGTCTACGCGGAGTGGAACCGGCAGATCGCCGCCGAGCAAGCCGAGTGGCTCTACCGGCGCTATCCGGACGCCAAGCTGGTATGGGCGGGCAACGACCTCATGGCGTTTGGCGCCATGGCCAGCTGGGAGAAGCGCGGCGGCAAGCCCGGACAGGACGCATGGTTCAGCGGCATCAACACCTCGACCGAGGCGCTCGAAGCGATCAAATCGGGTCGCCTCGCCGCGCTCGCCGGCGGCCACTTCATCACCGGCGCCTGGGCGCTGGTTATGATCTACGACTATCACCACGGCCACGACTTCGCCGACGAAGGGCTCGAGCTCGAGCGCTCGATGTTCGCCGAGTTCACGCCGCCGCTCGCGGACCGCTACATCGAGCGGTTCAGTCACGGCTTCGCCAGCGTCGACTTCGGGCGCTACAGCAAGGTGAAGAATCCGCGGCTCAAGCGCTACAACTTCGGCTTTGCGCAACTGCTGGAGGCCAAGCCCTGACCGCACGCCGCGCGGATCGGCTTGCCCATACATTGCTCATCCCCCGGCATTGCAAGCCCGATGCGGCCCCACAATCCAGCCGCCAGGATGAGCCGGGCGACCGGGAACCCTCGTCGAGCCGGTTCGCTTGAGCTCGCACACATGCCCGTTCTCGAGTGCCACGAAAAACATGCGCAGACCGGGGACGCGCTACAATCTTGGGATTTTGGCCTGTGATTGCTCTCGTCTATACGATCGCGCCCGTGACGGCCGCGCTCCTCGGTGGCGCATTCACGGCGTATCGTCCGCCGTCGAAAAGGCTTCGCAGTATCGTTCAACATCTTGCAGCCGGGCTCGTGTTCTCGGCAGCTGCGGTCGAAATTCTTCCGGACGTCATCCGCGCCGATGCACTGCTGGCGACCGCAGTGGGGTCGGCACTTGGTATTGCCGCGATGGTTTCCATGCAAGTCATGGAGCGCCGGCTCGAGGGGCCGATCGGACTCTCGGTTGCCTCCGGCGCCGACGTATTCATCGACGGATTCGTTCTCGGCTTGAGCTTCTTGCAGGGCGCAAAGCAGGGGCTGCTGCTGACGATCGCGCTGACGCTTGAACTGTTGTTCCTCGGGCTTTCGGTCGCGGCGACCTTTGGACGAGGTTCAAAAATCAAGACGATCTCGGTGACAGGTGCAATCGCGATCGCGCTTCCTATCGGCACAGCCATGGGTTTGATGCTGGGGGGATTACCGGAACCGGTCTTGAGCGGCTTGTACGCCTTCGGCCTGATCGCCTTGCTCTATCTCGTCACCGAGGAATTGCTGACCGAGGCGCACGAGGTCGAAGACAGGCCGCTGATGCCGATCGCATTCTTCCTGGGTTTTCTAAGTCTGATGTACCTGCATGAATTGATGTGAGCACTCGAGCGGCCATTCGGCTGCTCGAGTATACCTGCTGCCCCGAGTGCCGCGATGCGCTGCCGTCGCAGGCGATCCACGCCTCTGCTTCCGGCGGAGGTGGGCAGCCGTCAAGCCAACCCAGTCAGTCCGCTCCGCTGCGTGAGCGGGTGAGCGGCAACAAAGCAGGTTGAGGATCCGCAGCCTATTGGGATCTCCGCCTATTGATCGCAACAGGCCGAAGGCACTCGAGCCCCGCCTGTTGCGATGACTTGAGGACTGCAGCAGGCGTTTTCGTGGGTGACGCGTGGATCATTCTCTACGCTGATACCGTAATCGGTGCTTTCGCCGGTGGTGAAGAACGTTTCCCAGGAAATTCCCGCCGGATCGTCGATCCAGGACTTTTCCGACTTGGCATAGCAACAGGTCGTCTGGCCCTGTTCGAGGATCGTTCCCCCGGCCTGCCGAAGGCGGGCGTAGACCTCGCTCAACTCGCCTTTGCTCTCCACCTGAATGCCGAGGTGGTCCAGGCCCGGCTGTCTTCCGCGCGTGGAGATCGCGAAATTGACGCGCGGATCATCGAGCATCCATTTCGCATAGTCGGGCTTCACCACCGCCGGCTGCGTCGCGAACAGCGCGGAATAGAAGCTGATGGACCGGCCGAGGTCCTCGACGGCGACGTGAACGTGCATGCGTTTCATCACACCTCCTCCTTTAGAAAGTCGGAACCTTTGCGCGTTTCGATCGTATGGACTTGCGAGCGCTCGGCGCGCGGGCATCGGGCGCGCCCTTGCAGCAATTGTCGGTGAGATAGCCGAGCAGCTCGTTCATCGTGTCGTATCGCGCCGCATAGATCATAGAGCGGCCCTCACGTCGCACCGACACCAGGCCCGCCGCCCGCAGCCGATCGAAGTGAAACGTCAACGTATTCGGCGCGAGCCCCAGCGCCGCCGCGATTTGCCCGGCCGGAAGGCCGGACGGTCCGGCCTGGACGAGCAGCCGGTAGACATCGAGGCGATTATCCTGCGCGAGGGCGGCCAAGGCGACAACGGCGCTTGATTTTTCCATAGTTCAACAAATATGGAATTATCTGCCGCGGTCGTCAATCATTATTTCGATGAAAATTGAAATGAGGCTCCGCCGTCCCCTGACCGGCGATCCGCGTAGCGCAGGGTGCTGTGAGCGCCGGCCTTATGGTCGGTGGGGCGCCGGCGGTCGCCCGCCTACCGTCGGCGCTGTCCGCGGTGCCTGACACTAACCGGCCGCATACTCCTCCGACTTGAAGGTCATGTGCCGCACGGCCTCGGGCGCGTCGGCGATCTTGCGGATTGCACCCCAGGTCTGCTTGTAGTTGGGAATGATGAATTCGTTGACCCCGGGCGAGACCACGTTGCCCTGCACGCCGGTCGGGTAGGCGAACAGCATGAAGGTGTGCTTGCGCCTGGCGCTCGCCGTCGGATAGACGACCGCCTGCGTGGAGCCATTGTCGTTGTAGACCTCGACGAGATCGCCCGCCTTGAGCGCGAGCTCCGCCATGTCCTGCGGGTTCATCTGGATGAAGGGATAGGGGAAGCGATCCATCACGAACTCGTTGTCCTGGTCGAGATAGGCGTTCTGCCAGACGATGTTGGTGCGGCCGTTGTTGATGAGGAACGGCCACTTGTTCTTTTCCGCTTCCTTGCCCGGCGCCTGCAGGCCGCGCCATTTGGTTTCCATGAACGTCGCCTTGCCGTCCTTGCCGCCGAACTTGCCGTCGGCATAGAGGCGCTTGGTGCCGACGATCTTGCCGTCCTGGAAGCCGACGGCCGGCTCCTGGAAGCCGTTGGTGCCCATGGCGCGCAGCCGCGCATAGGTCACGAACTCCCCGCCTTTCTCATGGCCGTGATAGCCGTCCATGAAAGCGTCTTCCTCGGTCTTCCAGTCGAAACCCTTGAACGCATCGGCCTGTTGGTTCTTGCCTTGCTCGCGCAGCACGCGCTCCATGTGGTTGGCGATGCGCGCGGCGATCAGGCAGTCGGGCATGGCCTGGCCGGGCGGGTCCATGTAACGCTCGGTGAGCCGCATCCGCCGCTCGCCGTTCATCGAGGTGAGGTTGGCTTCGCCGGCGGTCGCCGCCGGCAGCCAAACGTGACAGGCCTGGCCGATCTTGGTCGGCACGATGTCGACGTCGACCGCGAACAGTCCGCCGTTCTTGATCGCGCCGACGATCGCGCTGATCAATGCGGGCCGATCGCCGTAGGGCACGGCGGTCATGGCGTCCTTCACCAGGTCCGTGCGCTTCTTGTAGGCTTCTTTGAATTTCAGCGCGTTCAGCGTGGTCTTGTAGTGATCGCAGGCCCAGACGTGGTGCACGCCGCCTTTGCCTTCGATCAAGAGCTTGTCGACATAGGCCGCGGGGCGGCCAACGTGGGCGTCCGACGGCCGCGAATAGCCTTCCTGGTGGCCGCCCATGCGCACGCAGCCGCCGCCGGGACGGCCGATGTTTCCGGTCGCCAGCGCCACGTTCACCAGCGCGCCGTTGGTGCGGTAGTTGTCGTTGCCCCAGATCAGCCCTTTCTCGTAGGCGAACATCGTGCGCCGTCGCGCCCCGCCTTGCTTGGGTTGCGCGATCCATTCGGCGGAGCGGCGGATTTGGTCCACGGTCAGTCCGGTGATCTGCGCCGCCTCTTCGAGGCTGGTCTTGTTGGCGGCCAGCGCCTTGTCGAAATCCTTGGCGGAGGCGGCGATGAAGGCTTTGTCGGTCCAACCCTTCTCGGCGATGTAGGTGAGCCAGGCGTTGAACAAAGCGAGGTCGGTGCCCGAGTTGATGGCGAGATGCATCACCCGGTCCTTCCCCGCTTCGACCTCGCAGGCGTTGACCGTGACGGTGCGGCGCGGGTCGACGATGACGATGCGCGCCGGCTCGATCGGCTCGGCGCCGAATTCGGCGCGCTTCTTGTCCGTCGAGGTGCCGCGCAGGTTCGGCACCCAGTGATTGAGGAAATAGTTGGTCTGCGTCTCCAGCGCGTTGGTGCCGACCGCCACGATGGTGTCGGCGAGCTCGGCGTCCTCGTAGCAGTTGTTCAATTCCCCGACGCCCATGTCGCGGGTGGCGTGAACCTCCGAATTATAGGCCGGGCGGTTGTGAATGCGGATGTTCTTCACCTTCATGGCGCCGAAATAGAGCTTGCCGGTGCCCCAGGTGTTCTCGTAGCCGCCGCCGGCGCCGCCATGGTCGAAAGCGGAGACGAACAGCCCGTCCTCGCCCATGTCGTTGATGACCGCGACGGTGACGCGCGCGACGAGGTCGAGCGCATCGTCCCAGCTGGTCGGCTGCATCTGGCCGTAACGCCACACCATCGGATCGGTGAGGCGTTGCAGCTCGGTGTTGCGCGCCCGCGAATAGCTCATCTCCGCCATGCGCGCGCCGCGCACCGAGCCGAGGCCTGAATTCACCACGCACCCCGTGTCCGGCTTGATGACGATGTGCACGTCCTCGCCGTTCTGGCGGACGATGTTGTACATCGAGGGCGAGTACCACGCGCCGGTGTTGGCCGGCTGCTGCTTGCCGAGGTCGACGCCGAACTTGTTCTGGTCCGCGGCCGCGCCGCCCTGCTTGTTCACCGGCCAAGTATAGGCCTTGTAGCCGCAACCGACGATGCAGTAGTGGCAGGTGACGTTGAACTCCTTGGCGTCCTTCGGGACGATCGGAAGCCGGTCGATCTGACGCTTGTAGGCCATGGTTTCCTCCTCGGAGCATTTTCCGGAAAAGTGGCAACCGGTTTTCCGCAGAAAATGCGACCACTAAAAAATCTGAAGCGCATCCCGCGTTTAGCGGGAATGCGCTTCAGAGCACGTTGGACAGCCGGCCGTACAGCAGCTCGTCGAGGCCCTCGGCGTAGATGTCGCCCCCGGCATCGACCCGCAGCATGTACTGCGGCAGGTTCTGCGTCGCCTGGCCCCAGATCTGCTGGCCGCCCGCGTCGCAATCGAAGCGCGAATAGTGCCCGGGGCAATTCAGCGTGTGGTCGGATGCGCGGTAGCTCAGCGGGAATCCTTTGTGCGGGCAGGTGGTGGAAAATCCGACGATGTCGCCGTCGGGACCGACCCCGGTCGGCACCCGTCGGCCGAGTTTCAGCAGCACGCCGGGCGCATCCCTATCGGGATAGGAGACGTTCACGGGCTCGTCCACCTTGAGGTCACGGACATTGGCGAGCCGGTTCGAGGGATATTCCACCCGCGCGGGTGCCGGCGCGCTTTCCGCCGGCGCGGGCACCACCGTCGCCGCCGCCATTCCGGCCGCCGCAAAACCGACGCCGGATAGGAATCGCCGGCGGCCGGCATCGACCATCTTCGGAC
>JBAUOM010000581.1:0-8454 GCA_049579765.1 Xanthobacteraceae bacterium | reverse complement strand
GCCGCGGACCGGGCGCGCGCAGTGGCCCCGGCCCCGGACCCGGCGCCAACGTCAACCGGAGCTTCAACGGCAATCGGAGCTTCAACGGCAACCGAAACTTCAACGGCAACCGTGGGCCGATCATCGGTCGCAACTATCACGGCGGCATCTGGTACGGCAGAGGACGGCACTATTGGCGCGGCCAATGGTATCCCTACGGCGTCGGTGCGTGCTGGCTGTTGACGCCGATCGGCTACGTCTGGGTCTGCGGCTGACACGGCGGCGCAAGCAAAAGGGGCCGCGATCGTCGGCCCCCGCTTGCATACTAGGCGCGCGCCGAGGCCGCGGCGCCTGCTCAAATGCCGCTTGCACCCGACAGCGTCCGCAACACCGACATTCCAAATCGGCAACTTTGCGCCGACCAAACGGTATCGGCCATCCCGACGCCGGGGGTTGGGTCAGCCTAGTTGAAAGTACCGCTTCACGGCCGCGACGATGTAATCGACATCATCAACGCTCATGAACGGATGGGTGCCCCAATAGAGGCCGCAGTCCGTGACACGGTCGGCGCCGGCAAGGTCACTGCTGACACGGTAGGCGTGGTGAGCGAGCGCCGGCTGACGGGCGAGATTTCCGCAAATGACCGGACGCGTCTCGATGCCGGCTCCCTCCAGGTGATCGCGCAAGCCGTCGCGCGCCTCACGCGAACGGCAAAGGACCGTATATCCGAACGGCGCCGGAATGACGCGAGGATCGTGCGCAACAAGCGTGAGCTCGCCCGCGTCGGTCACCGCCCTGAGACCCATATCGAGACGACGGGCGATCTCGCGCCGCTTCTCATTGAACGACGATAGCTTCTTCAGTTGCTCGAGCCCGATCGCGGCGTTGATTTCCGTGGGCCGGACATTGAATCCGGTCGTCAGGAACAGAAAGCGAGGGTCGATGCCCGGATAGCCCGCCGCGATCTCGGCGCGCGCATGCATGTCGCGAACCCATCCGTGTGCGCGCATGGCTCGCAACAGGTCCGCGAGTCGCGGATCGTTGGTCACCACCATTCCGCCTTCGATGGTCGTGATGTGATGGGAGAAATAGAAGCTGAAACTGGCGAGGTGACCGAAGCTGCCCACCGACTTTCCGTTCCAGGCAACGCCGAGCGCCTCGCACGTGTCTTCGAAAAGCCACAGGTTCCCCCGTCGCGCAATGGCCTCGACGGTACCGACGTCAACGGCGCCGCCCAATACATGAACCACCACGATGGCGGAAGTGTCGGGTGTGATCGCCGCCTCGATTGCCTCAGGGTTCATCTGCAGCGAGCGCGGATCGCAATCCACAAAAACCGGCTTGGCGCTGACCTGCAGCACCGGCCAGACCGTGGTCGACCAACTCAGGGCCGGAACGATGACCTCCGACCCGGGAACGATACGGCGCGGCAGGCTGCCATCGGAGGGAACGAGTGCGTCAGACATCGCGAAGAGCGCGATCAAATTGGCCGACGACCCCGAATTGACCATCACCGCGTGCCCGACGCCAAGGCTGTTCGCGAACTGCTGCTCGAAGGCACGGCACCGCTCGCCCATGGTCAGGCGATCGGAGTCGAGCACGGCCCTTGCAGCGTTTTTCTCCTCCTCGCCGATGGTGCTCTTGTTGAGGGGAATGCGCATATTGGAAGGCCTCAACTCACGGGGCCCGCGCGCTGAATTATCGGCACGCGTAAGATGTCTTTCTTCAAAGGATGATCTCTTCATCCTTCGTCACCACGTGAGCATAGGGCATGGGAAACAGCAGCTTACCGCCTTGCTCGAGATACTCTCTTTCGCGGACGACGATCTCTTTCTTGAAATACCACGGCAAAACAAGCATCGTGCCGGGACACAGTCTACGAGCGCGCTCCTCCGAGATGAGTTCGAAATCGGTGCCCAGCGTGCGGAGGCCGACCTTTTCCGGGTTGCGCTCGCTAATATAGGGCATTCGCTCCTTTGTAATGCCAAGAAACTGAAGCAAGACGTTCCCCTTGGTCGACGCGCCGAGCCCGAACACCTTGCCGCCGCCACGGATTTCCTGTTCCAGGAACTTGTCGACGCGGCTCGCGAGATCTTGGATTCTTTCGAAATAGCTCCTGTAGGTTTGCGCCTGATCCAATTTTAATCCATCCTCCATTTCCGCAAGGGCGGTCAGATTACGCCGGCCAGCTTCGGTCAGGGCGTCTTTGTTGTTTGCATGCGCAATGAATGCGCGCAAGCTTCCGCCGTTGACTGCATTGGTGCAGGCATCGAAGACGAGGAGACCGTTCCGTTCCATCAGCTTTTCGAGCACGTCGATCGAATAATACGAAAGATGCTCATGGCAGATGTCGTAGAAATTCATATTCGTCAGCATGAGCGGCAGATAGCTGAGCTGAACGCACCATATTCCGTCGGGCGCAAGGATCGCACGCACGTCCGAGACGAAACTGTTCGGATCCGACAGATCATAGAACATCGCGTTGCAGCTGATCGCTTTTGCCTTTGCACCGGGAAAATGTTGCTCGAACAACCCTGCGGAAAAATAATCGTTGATGACCGTGATGCGTCGATCCACGTGCGACCAGTCGATATTGCGCGCCGGCTCGAAGCCGACGCGGCGCAAGTGAGCCGGATAGAATGCAAGCGTCGTGCAGTCGTTCGCCCCGATATCGACTACGATGTCCTGCGGCTTGAGGTCGAACCTGCCGCGAATGTCCTCCACCACATCGCGCAAATCGTTGCGCATGGTTTCGCTGGTCCCCGAACGGTAGAAATAGCGCCGATAGAGGAGGTCCGGGTCGACCTCCTGGCGCAACTGCAGCAGCCCGCAGCCGTCCGCGTTCCTCGACCGGTCGCAGAGCGTCAGTGTCAAGGCCACGCGGATCTTCGCAAGTTCTCCTTCTTCGGCATTGCAGCGCGTGAACGTCGGTGAGAGAAACTGCGGCTCGATATTGATGACATCGGTGAGCTCGCGCGACCCACAGACTTTGCACGACTGCAAGAGCTTGTACGGCTTTCGTTCGGCCGGAGTGCTGACAATCCCCTCCGGCACCGCGTTGACGGTCGGGGCTTGGTCGCCTTTCAGTTCCCGCCGTTTCGGGTGAGAGGCGAAGAAATCTCGCAATATCAGCTTGGTGATTTGCCAGCCGGTGCGGAAAGGCATCATCTTGCGTCGGCCCCCGATCCTTGCCGGCTCGTGCGCCGGGATCTCGGCAACCCGCATCCCCGCACGCGCGAATCGGGTCGAGCTTTGACACGGCCAGCTCAGGCCGGTGGCGTCCAGAGCAAGCTGCAAAGCTTGCACGCGGCGATAGGCTCGAAATCCGACCAGGACATCGGTGTAACGTGTCCCGAACAACAGGTTCACAATGCGTGTGAACATCCAGTTGCCGGTCGCGGTCAACCAGTCGTCGTCGTCGCTCTTGGCACCGCCGCAATAGCGCGATCCGATGACGAGGTCATAGCCTTCGTTCATCTTGGCTATGATTCGGGGGATATCGCCGGGTATGGAATTTCCGTCCGGATTGAACTCGATGATAATGTCGCCCTTGGCGATGTGGATGCCCTCCAACAGCCCTTCGCCGTAGCCTTTTTTCATTTGCGAGTACACTCGCAATCCGACGCTGCGCAGAAATTCCACCGTGCCGTCGGTCGAGCCGCCGTCGACAACGATGATCTCGTCGACCCACTCCTTGCGAATCTGAGGGATGATGACCCGAACGGCTTCGATTTCATCGAGCGTCGGCAGCAGGAGGGTCGTGGTCGGCTTCACTCGATGCCTGTCCCAAGATCGATATTCTCAAGATACCAATCATACGTCAGTTCAACCCCTTGCGGGATTGAAACCTTCGCCTTCCAGCCCAGACCTGCGGCTCGGCTGACATCCATCAGCTTCCTCGGCATTCCATCAGGCTTGTCGGCGTTGAATACGATCTCGCCGCTGTAGCCGACAATATCCTTGATCATGTGCGCGAGGTCGTAGATTGCGATGTCTTGCCCGAGCCCGATATTGACGAACGTGCCGATGTCTTCAGCATCGACGTTCTGCATGAAGTGGAGCATGGCGTCGACCAGATCTTCGACGAAGAGCAGCTCACGCCGGGTGGTACCCGTGCCCCAGACTTCGACCGATGGCAGTCGCTTTTGCGTCGCCTCGTGAAATTTGTAGATCAGCGCGGACACGACGTGAGATTTGTTTGGCTCGAAATGGTCGCCGTAGCCATAAAGGTTGCAGGGCATGAGATTGAGAAAGTTGGTACCGTACTGCCGGTTCGAGTATTCGCACAGCTTCATACCGGCAATTTTAGCGATCGCGTAGCCCTCGTTTGTAGGCTCGAAGGCACCGGTCAGGATGTCAGTCTCCTTCATGGGCTGCGGGCAGTCGCGCGGATAGACACATGAGCTCCCCAGGAACAACAGCTTTGTCACCTTCGCAACGCGCGCGGCGTGAATGGCATGCATTGCGATCATCAGGTTCTCATGCAGGAATTCGACCGGATGGGTCACACTCGCGCCAATTCCGCCGATGTGGCCGGCGAGATGGAAAACGAAATCGACCGGGTTGTCCTTGAAGAATTGGTCGGTCGCCGCATGATCGCGCAGATCGAGCTGCGTGGATGAAGGCGCAGAAATATTCTCGTAACCATCGCGGCGCAGATGGCCGATGAGCGCCCGGCCTACCATCCCACTGCCACCGGTGACGAGCACGCGCGCCGTTTTGTCCATGTCAAGCGTAACCTGTAGCAACGGCCACCATGGTGGTCAACGCTAGGACCGGCCGATGCGTGACCGGACCCCGGCGCGTGGTCGCCGTCCGAGGAGGTCTGCGCGCGCGCTCCGCAGGGTGTAGTTGGCAGATGAGACCCGCATCACCCTCTCTAAGCTGCAGGCCGCCGCGGCTTCAGGTCAAGGACTTGGCAACGGCGGCGAAGGGCCGGTGACGTCCCGCCAGAGTGCAGTCGCTTCGCATTGAAATCGCCATTTCACTTCCGGCATTCGGTCGGTCATGCAATGCTCGGGGATCGTGCTCCAGAACATTGTCGAGTGACGGGCGTTCTTGACGGCAATCGGGTGCGCCCCACTTCGCCGAAACACCGGCTGCGGCCGTAGCGAGCCTTCACCGCTCACGCGCGCCTGACGAACTCCGTCCGCGCAGCCCTGCTTTCATTGTCCATTCACCTTGCAAAAACGTAATAGCCGCTGAGCGGAACGCGGCTGCCGCCCAGTGATTAGTGGATCAAGAATAAGCTCTGTCCCGACCCAGGCGAGGTGGTTCCAATGGTCAACGCGATGTATTTCCGGCGGCAGGCGGAACGGCTACTGGCGCTCTCGCGCGCGACCATCGACCTCAGGATCGCAGCCCGCCTGCGTGCGCTGGCGGTCGAGTTCCAGGCCAAGGCCGACGAGCTCGACGAGGAAGATGATGAGCTCTCCGCGTTCACGTCGCGGCGGCGCGGCTCGTCGAACTGGGAAGGGGATCGGCATTGATGTACGTCACTCGGGCGACCCGGAACCAATTCCACGGACTTCGATTGTATGTCCGAAGGTCATGCCGGGGTCGTGCCATGTCCCACGCGAAACTGGCCTGGAGCCGGGCCGCCATCTGCGTCGACCGCGCACACGCCGCGAATGACGAAGAGACCCGACGGTTTTTCACTGCATTGCGGGATTCGTGGGTGCGGGTGGCGAATACCTGCCACCTCGCCGAATCGCTCGAAGCCGATGTCAGGGCAACCGCTCGATGCGAAGGCGCGCGATCGGCACGGGCACTGCGGCCAAGCCGAGGGAATAGCGTTTCCCGGAGCAAGCCGGAACAGCGGTTGCCCGCCAAGGGCGCCAAGCGCCCCACAGCGTTTCATTGGAGGGCGCATGTTCGGACCCACAGAAGCCACGTCTCTGCTGATCATCTTGGAAATCGTCGCGCCGCTGCTGCTGGCGGCCGCGCTTATCCATGCCACGGTCGAATGGTCGCGGCGACGCAAGGGGACGATGGATGCGGTTCGCGAGCAGGCGACCCGTCGGCTTTACCGCGAAGCGGCGAACGAGGAGGCCCTCGAAGCCGAGTTGGCGCCGGCCGATGTTCCGTCCGGCGCCGGAACGGTGACGGAGGAAACGGCGCCGTCCGCGCCGGGGCCACACGCTGGTCGCGGCGACGATGAGAGCCGCCGCGCCGCGCGACATCGCTCCGGCGCTGAAACAGGGACCAGCTGAGCGATAGTTCGCCGCGAGGCCGGCACGATCCGCAGCTTACGATCGACGCGCCGGGGCCGGGTCTACGCTTGCATTCTTAACCTCGCCTTAACCATATCGCGCGATGCTCCAGGATGCGTGCAACTGTGCACGCGGCGCCGCAAACATTCGACAAGATCCGCCCCGATTTCGGATTGGAACCTGCGGGAGAGTGGAGCATGGCAATGGCGGATGGAAAGACGCAGACCCCAATCGATCGATGTGGCCACCAGCTTCCGGCGGGAGCCTCCCGCCTGCTCAATGCGGCGGCATGGATGGAAGCGCTGGCGGCGCTGGAGGCGGAGTTCCAGACGATTCTCGACCGGAATCCGGCGGCCGATTGCGGGCGCGGGCATCAGCGCCCCCGTTGAGGCTGCTGCGCCCGACGCGACATGGCCGCGACGTGAAGTGGCCCGTCGGCGACCCGGCGTTCGACCCTTGCGCGACCGGCAGCATGGAAACCGTGGCCCGCTTGCGACCGCATTGCTACTCCTTGTGCTCCCGGCTCCCGATCCCCCACAGCTTGCACAATTCGTCCAGCGCGGTCTTGGCCCGCTCGGCGGCGGCGGCGTAGGCCTGCGGCCGGCTGCTCCAGCCGAGCGCATAACCGACCTGATCGAGCGGAACTTCGCGGCACAGCGCCCAATCGAGAACGTGCGAGCCGACCTTGCCGACAGCCTGCACCGCTTCGCGGTAACGTTGCCGATGGAAGAGCTGGCTTTCGGTCTTCGCCATGCCGGAGAAGCCCCCGACATCGCTGGCGAAGACCCGGTCGAGGTCGAGCGAGCCCAACCGGTCGGCGAGCCCGGCGTGATACCAGTGATGGCGATATTTCTGACCGGCGGAGTACTGCTCCTGGTTGATCACGCTGCGCGCCAGGGCGCGCTCCAACGGGCTGTCTCGCATGGTAATCTGGCCGGTATCGCCGCGCTCGAAATCTGCGCCGGCCCGACGCATGCGCTCCGCAGTCGGGTGCGCGCGCTGGTCAACCAGCGGGCGCCCGCGTCCACGCCCTGACGACGTGCGCAACTCCACCTGGATTTGTCTCGTGCGATTGGTCACCTTCCCTCTCCAGTGCGTGTGTGTTTGATGGCTCGTTCGCCTGCTTATGCGGTATCGGCGCCGGCGGCGCGGCGGATCAACGCTGATGATGGTGCGTTCGCGCTGGCGACGCGCGACATCGTTTGCGGCGGCGGCCGATAAGCGCGCGCGCAGTGCGCCGTGCAGTATGGCTTTCCCGCACTCGGCTCCGCGCCGCAGAAGCTGAAATGGGGACTTGCGGGATCGCCGATCGGCCACCGGCACGTGCCGCGGTCCAGCTCGAGCAAGGAGCGGCGCTGCGACAACGGGACGTCCGCGTCGGCGATTGGATCGTCGACGTAGGGCTCGGCTTCGCTGATCCATGTCGGCAGCTGCGGTCGCTGCGATTGCTGCGTCGCCCCGATGCCGCGCTCCGCCATGCGCTCAAGCAGAACCTCGTCCGTGCAGCGATATTCGCGTTCCGAAGCCCGTTCCCGGAGCGGGCCCATGCGGGGAGAGAAGGCGGCGATGCCGAGTCGGTGGACCTTTCCGATCACGGCGCTGCGACTGATGCCGCCGAGTTCCTTCGCGATCTGTCGCGCGGACGCGCCCTGTGACCAGCGCGCCTTCAGATATCCGCTGCGTTCGTTCGTCCAAGCCGTGGTCGCGGATACGCGCACTCGCCGTGGCCGGGCATTCCACCGATTTTTGTCTCGTTTCCCGAGGAACTGGTTCGACATGTCGGGCGACATTTAACTACGCTTTGTAGCGATTGTCAACCGCCAAATGTAGTTGAATTATATTGTAATGTGGCGGTATGGCGACCACACGCGGAGAGCGGCTACGAATCGCGCGCGAACGGCGATTCAAATCGGCGCGCCTCGCCGCCAAGGCGATGGGCATCCCGGTTTCGACCTATGGCGCCCACGAACGGGCGGAAACCCCGGGCGGTCGCGACTACGGCCCGGACGAGGCCAAGCGCTACGGGCGGCGGTTTCGGGTGTCGCCGGAATGGCTGCTGACCGGCCGCGAGTATCCCGCCGACGATTCGGAGGAGCCGCCGACGCCGAAGGCACAGGTGGTGGGCTACGTGGGCGCCGGCGCCGAGGCGCATCTCTACGAAGTAGCGCAGGGCGGTCTCGACGAAGTTATCCCGCCGCGGGGTTCGACCGAGGACACGGTCGCGGTCGAGATCCGCGGCGACAGCCTGGGCTCGTTCCTGAAC
>JBAUOM010000580.1:0-6474 GCA_049579765.1 Xanthobacteraceae bacterium | reverse complement strand
GACATGCGGTACGTCGTCATCGACCCGGACGGTCTCGTCGTCAACGTCGTCGAGCTCCAGGAGGGCAGTGATTGGAGCGCGCCGGAACGATGCACCGCCGTCGCCTCCGACAGCGGCAACATCGGCGACCGCTTCGACGGCACGTCGTTCCGGCCACCGTTCAGTACCGAGCGGGAGGCCGCCGAAGGCCTGCCGCTGCGCCGGCTCGTGCGCGCGAGCGTCATCGTCGACCGCCTGCAGGCCGCGGGAAAATTGCAGGCGGCGCGCGCGGCGCTCGATGCCGCCGATCTCTACACGCGCGAGCGCTGGAACGCGCGCGACGCGATCTATGCCGACGATCCGACGGCGATCGCCTTGCTGCAGGCGATCGGCGCCGATCCATGCGCGATCTTGGGACCGGAATGAACGATGCCGGACACGAGAGGCCAGCCGGATCCCGCTCTTGATACCTGTCGTCCGGACTCCGGCATCTGTCATCTGATCTGCGTTCCGCCCGACAGGGCCGCGCTGGTCTGGCCGCATGTCCGCGCGCTGATCCTCGCCGCGATGAGGCGCGGTGACTTGAGCGGATTTCGGCCGGTCGAGAGCAGCGTCCTCTCCGGCGCCGCCTTGCTTTGGCTGGCCGTAACCCGCGAGAACGGCATTGAGGCCGCGGCCGTCACCGAGCTGCAGCAGACCGAATGGCGCAGGGTCTGCGTCGTCGTGGCCTGCGGCGCGCCATCAGGGGGTCGGCTCCCATCCTCTCGAGCTCTCGGCACGCGCCCGTGGCTCCGGCTGCTCGACGGAATCGAAGCCTACGCGAAGGCGGCGGGATGCTCGGCGGTGCGGATCATGGGCCGCAAGGGCTGGGCGCGCGTGCTCACTTCGTACCTTGCCAAACGCATCATTCTTGAAAAGGACCTCTGACATGGGCGGCACGACGCAGGAAACCAGCAAGACCAGCAACACGAATCAATCGGCGAGCGGCAGCACGAGCGCCAATACCAGCGGCACCCAGAGCGCGAACACGAGCTCGTCGCAATCCCAGACGCAGGCGTTGACCCCGTGGGCCGGAACCGCCGATCTGCTCGGCGACCTTCTCGGCAAGCTGGGCGGCATCCCGACCGGACTCACGTCGGCGGAAGACGCGGCCTTGCGCTCGCTCTCGGGTGTGGCGGCGGCCGGCAATCCCTACGCGCCGGCGATCGGCGGCGTGGCCACGGAACTGCTCGGCGGCGGGCCCGATCGCTCCGGTTACTTCACCGACGCCTACCGGCAATACGGCCAGGCCCTGCAGCCGTTCGCAAGCGGCGCCTACGTCGATCCGGCGAGCAATCCGTTCTATTCGACGGTGACCGACACGATCGGCACCGACGTGGAAAATCGCTTGAAGGCGATGTATGCCGGCTCCGGCCGCGATCCCGGCGGCGCCGGCAACTACGGATACAATCTCGCGCGCGGCATCGCCGAAGGCACCGCGCCGGTGTTCCAGAACCAGTACAATCTGGAGCGCGGACGGCAGCTCGACGCCGTCACCGGCATGTACGGTGCCGGCAATACGACCGGCGGGCTCCTGTCCAGCCTCGATCAGGCGCGGCTCGGCAACATGCAGGCCGGGATCGGCGCCGCCGACGCCGCGAACGCGGCGCAGATGTGGGGGCCGCAGCAGATGCTGGCGATCGAGGCGCAGCGCCGCGGCATTCCGCTGCAGACCTTGGCCGCGCAATACGGGATGGTGCTGCCTGCCGCGCAGGCTTTCGGGACGCAGACAGGATCGGGCACGAGCGCGGGCTCCAGCGCCGGGCAGAGTGCGACGTCGAGCGCCGGCACGAGCACGAGCCATGCCGTAGGCACCGACACCAGCCAGGCGACGCAGTCGACGCCGTTCAATCCCTGGTCGCTGGCGCCGCTCGCGCTTGCGCCGTTCACCGGCGGAACCAGCCTGGCCGGCTTGGGTGGGAGTGCGCTCGGCGGCGGGCTGTTCAGCGCGCTCAGCAACGGCTTCCTCGGCGGCGGCAACTGGCTCACGAACAAGCGATAGGCATGGCCATGGCAGGTATCTTTCCCGACTTCTTCGGCGGCGCCGGCGCGGACAGCGGCGTGCTGCCGTTCTCCCATGCGCCGGTCGTGCAGAATCCCATCGACGCCAACCGCAACGCGATCCTCGGCTATCTCGCGGGTGCGCTGCAAGGCGGCAATCTCGGCCAGTCGATCGCGCGCGGGCTGCAGGGCTGGCTGGGGGGCGCGCGCACCGATGCAGCCGGGCAGGCGCAGGGCGCGGCCTCGCAATATCTCGTGCAACAACACGACCTCGACCCCGCCCTCAGGTCGGCGCTGCTGCAGAGCCCGGCGCTGGCGGTTTCCTATCTGCAGGCAAGGGCGCGGCCGCCGGTGACGCACGCCATCGCCGAGTATGAATATGCCCGGCGGCAGGGGTTCAACGGCACGCTGGCGGATTTCCTGCAGCGCAAGCGTGCCGGCGCGCCGTAGCGTCCATTAGCGCGTGATCCCGAAAAGTGGATACCGGTTTTCGGAAAAGATCACGCGCAAAACAAAAGCTTAGAGCCGGATGATGATTCAACGAAAAATCATCCCGCTCTAGTCGTCACGGGCGGGCGCACCGATCTCGCACGAAACGCGAGATGAGTGCCCTCGGAAAGACGACCCCGGAGGAATGGATCGCAATTCGCTCCACCACCCGTTTCGGAGGCCCCGCGAGGGGCCTTCACCTTTTTGGGGGACCCCAAGATGAGCTTCTTCAAATGGTCCAAGACCGCCAACAACAACGCCACGGCGGACCCGACGATCAATTGGGCCGAGGGGCAGGCGCCTTCGACCGTCAACGATTCCGCCCGTGCCGTGATGGCCGCGGCGGCGAAATATCGCGATGACGTGGCGGGCGCGATCACCACCGCAGGAACCGCGGCCGCTTACACCGTGGCGTCGAACCAGGTGTTCGATTCGCTCGTCAACATGGACGGCAAGATGATCGCTTTCGTGCCGCACGCGACGAGCGGCGCCGGGCCCGTGACCCTCAATGTCGACGGGTTGGGGGCCAGGCCTTTGCGTTCATCGCCGGGTGTCGAGCTCGCGGCCGGCACGCTGATCGCGGGCACGCCCTACGTTGCGGCCTATCGCAACGCCGGCGCCGAATGGATCTTGCACGGCTTCTACGGCGCCAATCCCTACAACGTTCCGCTGGGCGCCGGCCTGCCGTTCTTCGGCACCGTCGCCCCGAACAGCAGCTTTGCTTTTCCGCGCGGGCAGGCGATCTCGCGCAGCACTTACGCGGCGCTGTTCGGCTTGATCGGAACGACCTACGGCGCCGGCGACGGCGCGACGACGTTCGGCTTGCCCGACCTGAGCGGCCGGCTGCTCGCCTGCCGCGAGGGGATGGAGGGCGCGCCGCCGCCCGGACGCATCACCGCGGCCGGCTCGGGCATCGACGGCACGGTACTGGGCGCGACCGGCGGCGTACAGAACGTCACCCTCGGCGCCAGCCAGATCCCCTCGCACACGCATGCCAACGCGCTGAGCGATCCCGGGCATGCGCATGCGGTGAGCGGAACGACCGGCGGCGCATCGGCCAACCACCAACATGCTTTCAGCGGCACGACGTCTGCCGATGGCTCCCACACGCATACGCTGAGCCAAGGAAACCCGACAGCGGCAGCTGGGACGAACTTTCTGCAAGCAGCATTAGGCGCCATTGCGACGTTTAACGGCATGGCTGCGGCTGGCGTCCACACTCACTCCTATAGCGGCACTACGGGCAGCGACAATGCGGATCACGCCCACAATTTCAATGTGACATCCGGCTTGTCCGGAACCGGCGCGTCTGTCGTCAATGCTGCCGCTGGCGGTGGCGGCGCGCACAACAACATGCCGCCGACCATGGTTGTCAACTACATCATGCGGGTGCTCTGAGTGTTACGAACGTGCCTTCAAAACCATGTAGCGCTGAAACAGCACCAGCCCCGCGACCTGGGCGGCCAACCGGTCCATATGGACCTTGCGGAGGCGTCGCAGCATCGGCGCGGCACGGCCGCCGCCGCGAAACATGAATTCATCCGCCTCCGCGAAACGGATGTCCACGCCAGTCTCGCGGGCGATCCTACGCAGCTTGGCCTTGGTGGGATAATTGTTGAAGCGCATGATCTCGGTGTAGCTCTTGAGACGGGCGCGCCAATCCGGCTCGACGCCGCGAAGCCAGCCGACCCAGGCGCAAAGCGCGAGATACGAGCGGCTGTGGCACAGCCAGGGGAAGGCAAGCCCGACATGTCCTTCCATGAAATTGTTGGGACCGGGAAAATGGTGAACCGATATCGCACCCGGTTTCAGCACTCTGGCAATCTCCGACATCGTCGCCGCGTAGTCGAAGACGTGCTCGAAGACCTGATCGCTGAAACAGAAGTCGAAGGTGGCGTCCGCGAACGGCAGCCGGTAGTCGGCGGGATCGGCCAATCGCAGCCGCGCGGCCACCCCGGCGGACGGCTTTTCCGCGATGTGCCAGTACTTGTCGAAATCCCGGTCCCAGTATTCCAGCACGTCGACGCCGAAGGCGTCGTAGCCCTGCGCGAGCAGCACGCCCACGGAGGTGCCGATGCCGCAACCGAAGTCGAGGATCGTGGCGCCAGGGGGAATGCGGACCCCCAGGCCTCCGGTGGCGAAACGCAGATGGCGGTCCGCCGCCCGCAGGTGGTCGGCGGCATAGGCATCGACGATCTTGTCGCGAGCGGGAAGTTCGTCCGCGTAGGGGGAACACGTCGTCGGCATGGCCGGCTCCTTGCCTGCAACTCTACTCGCGGGCCACAGGTTCGATCAACATGCGCCGTATGCTGCGAGTGTTGCCGGCGTCGCTCGCTCCGGGCTACGCTGGCCCACCCTCAGGCAAGCACGGATGCCGCATCGATGGGCTCGTGACGGGATGGAGCATTCGGAAGACCTTGCGGCGACGGCGCGTTTCTTCGATCGGGCGATTTCCGAAATAGCGCATGTTGCCCGTACGAGGCAGCTTCAAGTCCTGGACTTCGGTTGCGGCTCCGGCGAGCTCGTCGCGCATCTTGCCGGACTCGGCTATGATGCGTACGGATGCGATATCGTGCTGGCGCGGGATGCGCCACGCATCGTCGCCGCGCCGCAGCGGTTCGGGCAGATCGATCTCGATCCGTACCGGTTGCCGTTCGACGATGCATCCTTCGACGTGGTGGTCAGCACGAGCGTGTTGGAGCACGCGCGCAATCCCGAGCAATACCTTGTTGAGATCCGAAGGGTGCTGCGGCCGGGCGGGGCAGCGATGCATCTGTTGCCCGGCAAGTGGTACCTGCCCTACGAGCCGCACATTCGTGTTCCGCTTGCGAACTACTTCTATCCCAACTGCCCCTCGTGGTGGTTCGCGTTCTGGATGCTGGTGGGAAAACGTCATCCGCATCACCAGGACCTCGACCTGCGAGATGCGGTGAAGGCCTGCCGGGACTTCTACGACAACGGGGTGTTCTACCTCAGCTCGCGCCAGCACGAGCGCCTGTCGCGCGCGGTGTTCGGAAACTGCGAATGGCCGATGACGTTCTACATCACGCATGGGCACGGCGGATTTGCCCGCCTCTGCCGCAGACTGCCGATGCGCGGCTTGTGGGGGGCGCTCTCGCGCGAATTCCGCATGGCCTTTCTCGTGCAAAGAAAGCAACCGGCATCGTAGCCGCGGCGCGTGCTTCTCGTCTTTTGCCGTCGGCATTTTGGCACGACGCGGAAGCAGTGGAGAGAGCTGGAAGTCTCTACGTTCCAGATCTCACCCCTACCGCGCACCAGAATGGCTCGTGCGTAGAAAAAGTGATCTCCGCCATCCCCGCCCGCCGCAGCATGTCGTCGATCTGTGCGCGGGTGAAGCGGTGTTCCAGCCGCGTACAGAAACGATCGAAGGCGTCCGTTCGCATCACGTAGAGCGAGCGCTGCCGATACCAGGCGAGCGGCCATCCGGGCGGCAAAATGCCGAAGCGCTCAAGCACGGAGGCGGTCCGGGCGAGCGGCCAGTAGACCGACAGCGCGATGAGCGTGGTGAGCCAGAGCTGCAGCCGGTGTGGCAGCCGCGCGACCGCGATCCGCGCGCCGTTCGTCGCCCGCCACAGCAGGCGATACCAGGGCGGCCGATTGTCGAAGGCGTAATAAATGTACACCAGCAGCGGCGCACCCGGCTTGAGCTTGCGCGCGATCGCGGAAAGCGCGCGCTGCGGGTCGGGGACATGGTGCAGGACACCGAGGCAATAGGCGAAATCGAGCGACGCGTCGGCGATCGGAAGCCGATCGATCGCGGCCAGGTGGCAGTCCACGTTGCGATGGCCTTCGAGATTGTGCCTGGCCACCGCCAGCGCGTCGGCGCTCGCATCGCAGGCCAGGAGCCGCCCCACGCGCGGCGCGACCAGATGCGCCCACCGCCCGCTGCCGCAGCCGATGTCGGCGCCGACGCTTTCGTTGCCGATCCGGTGCCAGGGGAAGAGG
>JBAUOM010000579.1:0-4518 GCA_049579765.1 Xanthobacteraceae bacterium | reverse complement strand
GCGACGCGTCACCGTTACTGCGGCTCGATGTTGGTGGCGCGTGCGACGCTCGCCCATTTCGCCAGCTCGGCGCTCAACCCGTGGCGCCGAGGATCTTGCCCGCGCGCTCGACCGGCTTGGCGGCGACCAGCACGAAGGCGATGATGCAGGGCTCGGTGCCGGGATTGGTCCAGTTGTGGATGGTTCCGCGCTGCACCAGCACGTCGCCCGGGCGCAGGTGGACGGTCGCGCCGTCGATCTCCATCACGATCTCGCCCGACATGACGATGGCGTAGTCGACCGATTCGGTGCGATCATCCGAGGAAACGAGCAAGCGAGAAGGCAATGCAATGAAAAGAAGCAGCGGTCGAATTCTCACCACCCATGTCGGCAGCCTGCCCCGCCCCGCCGATCTGCTCACGGCGGTCGAGGCCAAGGAGCAGGGCAAGCCGATCGACGAGAAGGCGCAGGCCGCGCGCGTGCGTGGCGCCGTGGCGGAGATCGTGCGCAAGCAGGTCGAGCTCGGCATCGACATCGTCGACGACGGCGAGTTCGGCAAGCCGAGCTTCGTCTCCTACGTCAACGAGCGCCTCGGCGGCTTCGAGCTCGACACCGAGGTTCCGCGACCAAGCCCGTGGGCGGGCTCGCGCGAAGCCAGATCCTTTCCCGAGTTCTACGGCGCGGGCCATGCGGCGGCGCGCCAGAACCACATGGTCTGCACCGCGCCCATCACCTACCGCGGCATGCCGCAGTTGCAGACCGACATCGACAATCTCAAGGCCGCGCTCGACGGTCTCGATCCGGCGGAGGTTTTCATGCCGGCCATCTCGCCCACGAGCGCGGCGGATTGGCAGCGCAACGGCTACTATAAGACGGAAGAGGAATATCTGTTCGCCATCGCCGACGCGTTGCGTGAGGAATACGAGGCGATCGTCAAGGCGGGCTTCCTCTTGCAGGTCGACGACCCGCATCTCGTCACCTACTGGATCAAGGAGCCGGATCTGACGCTGCGGCAATGCCGGACCTGGGCCGAGTCGCGCGTCGAGGCGCTCAACCACGCGCTGCGCAACATCGCCCCGGAGAAGATCCGCCACCACACCTGCTACGGCATCAATATGGGGCCGCGCATCCACGACATGGAGCTCAAGGACATCGTGGACATCATCCTGAAGATCCGCGCCGGCGCCTATTCCTTCGAGGCGGCGAACCCGCGCCACGAGCACGAGTGGAAAGTGTGGGAGACGGCCAAGCTGCCGGCGGGCAAGGCGCTCATCCCCGGCGTGATCAGCCACTCGACGGTATTGGTCGAGCACCCCGAGCTGGTGGCCGAGCGCATCTGCCGCTACGCCGGCGTGGTGGGGCGCGAGAACGTCATCGCCGGGGCCGATTGCGGCTTCGCCACTTTCGCCGGCTCGAAGGAGGTGCACGCGAGCATCGTATGGGCGAAGTTCAAATCGCTCGCCGAGGGCGCGAAGATCGCGAGCAAGCGGCTGTGGCAGTGAGACGATCGCAGTGATCGCGGACGCGGCGCCGGCGAGCGATTGACCGCTTTCCTTCACGAGGGCGCAAATTCGCCCTGATTTCGACGCGTGCGAACCGAACAAATGAGTTTCGCAGCTTCCGCCAGAACTGCGAAGTCGACGTGCCCTCGACCGAAGATCGTGCGCTGCGTTTGGGCCGCGAACCTACCTCCCCGCGCGCACGCGCGCGAGCAGCTCCGCCGTCGGCCAGCCGTCGGCCGGGAGGCCGAACTTGATCTGCATGTCCTTGACCGCAACGCGGCTCTTGAGCCCGAGCACGCCGTCGATGCGGCCGACGTCATAGCCGTGCTTCGTCAGGAGCTGCTGCAGCTCGCGCGTTTCCTCGAAGGTGAGCTTGGGAATGTTCGCGCTGCCGCGGTGCATCGGCGGCGCGCCGTCGAGGCGGGTCGCGTAATAGGCCGCGGTGAGCGAATAGTTGAGCGACTGGTTCCACTTCAGATAGGCCTGGAAATTGTCGTAGGCGAGGAAGGCCGGGCCGAACCGTCCCACCGGCAGCACCAAGGAGGCCGGCATCTTGTCGTTGGGCAGCGGCTTGCCGTCGGCGCGCGTGACGCCCCAGGCCGCCCATTGCGAGCGCGGATGCTGGATCGAAAGGTCGGACTCCTTCCAGGGGAGATTCTCCGGAACACGCACCTCCTGCAGCCACGGCTCGCCCCGCCGCCAGCCCAGATGCACGAGATATTTTCCGGTCGAGCCGATCACGTCGGCCGCGCTCCTGATCAGATTGCGCCTGCCGTCGCCGTCGTAGTCGACGGCATGCGCCATGTATTCGGACGGCATCATCTGCGTCTGGCCGAGCTCGCCCGCCCAGGAGCCGATCATCTCGTTGGCGTGCAGGTCGCCGCGCTCGATCAATCGCAGTGCGTCCAGCAGGTGTCCGCGAAACATCTCCGGGCGGCGACAGTCATAGGCGAGCGTCGTCAGCGATTTGATCGCCTGGTCCTTGCCCTGGCCGGCGCCGAAATCGCTCTCCAGTCCCCAGAAGGCGCTGATCACCGACGCCGGCACGCCGAAGTCCTTTTCCTCGCGCGCGAACAGCGCCTGGTGTTTCTTCATCTGCGCGGCGCCGTTCGGCAGCCGTCCGCCCGCCAGCATCTTGTCGGAAATTTCGAGGAAGTTCTGCGCGAAGAAGCGTTGGCCCCGGTCGATGTTGATGATGCGCTGGTCGAGGACCATGTAGGGCGACGCGGCCGCGATCGCGGCCGGCGAAATGCCTTTGGCCGCCGCCTCCTGCTTGAAGCCGGCGAGCCAGGGCTCGAATGCGCCGGTGTTGCGACAGTTCGCCTGGCCGAATACCGCGGTCGGCGCGGCGGTCAGCAGCAGCGCGGACAACGCCCAGAGTGTTTGCCTCGCTCGCATGTTCATGGTCCGCATTGGCCCCGCCTGCTTCGCTCGTCGAGCCCGCCCGGTCCCGGCCGTGGCCCTTGTTGCCCGTGCAACGGCAACTCGCTTATCCTCGCCGAGGAGTCGATCGACACAAAGGATTGCGCCCCCTGCAACCGCGGCGCATGGCCCTAGAGACGACGAATTTTCGACAACATCATGACGTCACCACCAGTGGTCCGATGCCGAAGTTCGGCAGCACTCGCGGCACGTTCAGATGCGACCTTCGGAATCTGAGGACCACTGGCAACTCTATGATTCTAGTGCCCCTTTCAACCCGAAGTTCGCGATTGCATTTGCCGCAGGGTGTGCGCGAACTTCGGGTTCGGGGCACTAGCGACATCCCCGACCACAGACCGAGTTGGAGACAGGACCATGCGAACTCGTTTCTTGATTGCGCTCGGTGTCGGTTCGGCGCTCGCACTGGGCGGCGCCGCGCTCGCTCAGCAGCCGGCACCGTCGCCCGCGCCGGCAGCGCCCGCTCCCCCGCCTGAATACGGGCCGCCGATCACGAACGAGCAGGCCAAGGCGGTCGCCGCCGCGGCCATTGCCGAGGCCAAGAAGAACAATTGGCGCATGGCGTTCAGCATCGTCGGCCCGGCCGGCGACCTGGTCTATTTCGAGCGGATGGACGGCACGCAGATGGCCTCGATCGAGCTCGCTCATAGCAAGGCGCGCACCGCCGCGCTGTTCCGCCGCCCGAGCAAGATCTTCGCGGATCAATACGCCGTCGGCAATACGGCCTTCACGACCTTTCCGCAACGGCCCGTGGCCTCGGAAGGCGGCGTTCCCATTGCCGTCGACGGCAAGATCGTGGGCGCGATCGGAGCGAGCGGCGGGACCGGCCAGCAGGACGGCATGGCCGCGGCCGCCGGTGCAAGCGCGGCGAAATAGCGCCCGGCAGCGACGCGCGGCCCCTTGCGGCTCTTCAAGAACCGGGCCGGCACGATCGGATCGTGCCCCGGAGCCCCGGGCTGCCGGCCGACCGGTGCCGGCGGTCCGGCATAAGGCTGTAGAAAATCAAGCTTTTTGCCCTTCCGCCGCGGCCGGGTCACTGCCATATAAAATGTCCGCGAGCCGCAGCCCCCCGTCTCGGCGGTTCACGTATAATGCAGGAACAATCGATAGCCGGAAGCCGTTTCTCCTCACCAAATACGTCTCGCTCTCTCCAACCCGGGATGGGGCATGCCGCCCGCTACCTCCTCGTCTGTCCTTCGTCGCCGTCGCGACGAAGGCGATACCTTAGCCATCCGCAACACCGTGCCGAACGATCCTCGCGCCATCTGGCGCGACAGCTTCCGCGCGGTGCGCGCGGAGACCGAGCGTCGCGCCGGCCCCCTGAGCGCCGAGGACCAGACCGTACAGTCGATGCCCGAGGCGAGCCCGACCAAGTGGCACCGGGCGCATACCACCTGGTTCCTCGAGCAGTTTCTTCTGCTCCCGCATCTCGCCGGCTATCGCGTCTTCGACCAGCGCTTCGCCTATCTCTTCAACTCTTACTACGTCGCGGCCGGCCCGCGTCATGCGCGGCCCAGGCGCGGCCTGCTCACGCGGCCGGCTTGTGGCGAGATCGCTGCGTTCCGCGCCCATGTCGATACGGGGGTCGAGCGCCTCC
>JBAUOM010000578.1:0-2253 GCA_049579765.1 Xanthobacteraceae bacterium | reverse complement strand
TGTAGGGTGGGCAAAGGCGCGCATCCGCGACCGTGCCTCGATCCCGGTCGTTCGCATGCGCGCCGTGCCCACGCGCTTCCGGTTCGGCTCTTGTTGTCCGCCGGCGCGTGGGCACGGCGCCACCGGCGAGCGTTCATTGGGGTTGACATTGTGCAGGGCGCCTTTGCCCACCCTACACGCGATGCGAATCGATCTTAGGAATTTCGTGACTCAGGAATATTCGTGATGTTTCCCAAGCCGAAGCCCGCGCTCACGCCCAACACCTATGCCTATGAGTCCGAGCCCCTGGTGAAGCCCACCGGCTTTCGCGAATACGACGCGCGCTGGCTGTTGGGGAAGGAAATCAACCTGATGGGCGTGCAGGCGCTCGGGCTGGGCCTGGGCACGCTCATCCACGAGCTCGGGGTCGCGCCTGAAGTCGTGACCGGCCACGACTTTCGCGCCTACTCCGCCTCGGTGAAGACCGCCCTGATCTCCGGGCTGATGGCGGCGGGCTGCAGGGTGCACGACATCGGGCTTGCGGTGACGCCGATGGCCTATTTCGCCCAGTTCGAGCTCGACGTCCCTTGCGTTGCGATGGTCACCGCCTCGCACAATGACAACGGCTGGACCGGCGTGAAGATGGGCGCGCATCGTCCGCTCACCTTCGGCCCGGACGAGATGACGCGGCTCAAGGAGATCGTGCTCGGGGCGCGTTTTGACCTGCGCGGCGGCGGCTCCTACGCCTTCGTCGAGAACTTCCCCGCCCGCTACATCGCGGATCTCACCAGGCGTCCGAAGCTCAAGCGCCGGCTCAAGGTGGTTTGCGCCTGCGGCAACGGCACCGCCGGGGCGTTCGCGCCCAAGGTGCTCGCGGCGGTGGGCTGCGAGGTCGTCCCGCTCGACTGCGAGCTCGACCACACCTTCCCCAAATACAATCCCAACACCGAGGACATGAGCATGCTGCACGCCATGCGCGACGAGGTGTTGCGCGTGAAGGCGGACGTGGCGCTCGGCTTCGACGGCGACGGCGACCGCTGCGGCGTGGTCGACAACGAGGGCGAGGAGATTTTCGCCGACAAGGTGGGCGTGCTGCTGGCCCGCGACATCTCGGCGCAACACAAGGGCGCCGTCTTCGTCGCCGACGTGAAGTCGACCGGCCTGTTCATGACCGATCCGGTGCTGCGAGCGAACGGCGCCAAGACCGACTATTGGAAGACCGGCCATTCCTACATGAAGCGTCGCGTCAACGAGATCGGCGCGGTGGCCGGCTTCGAGAAATCCGGGCACTTCTTCTTCAACAAGCCGCTCGGCCGCGGCTACGACGACGGGCTGATCTTCGCGCTCGCGGTCTGCGACATGCTCGAGCGCAATCCCGGAAAGAGCATGGCCGACCTCAAGCATGCGCTGCCGAAGACCTGGTCCTCGCCGACGATGTCGCCGCACTGCGACGACGAGATCAAATACCGCGTGGTCGACGAGGTGGTGCAACGCTTCACGCAGGCGAAGGCCAAGGGCGAGACGGTCGCCGGCCAGCCGATCCGCGACCTGGTGACCGTCAACGGCGTGCGCGTCACGGTCGAGGACGGCACCTGGGGGCTGGTGCGCGCCTCATCCAACAAGCCGGAGCTGGCGGTGGTGGTGGAGAGCCCGGTGTCGGAGGCGCGCATGCGCGACATGTTCAAGGCGCTCGACACGGTGCTGCGCACCCATCCGGAGGTCGGCGAGTACAACCAGACGATCTGAGCCGGCCGGCTTCGCCTTAGGGCGTTGACTCGTTGGCTCGCAGTTCGCGGTCCGCTTCCGCCGACAAGCCAGCGAATCCGTGTCGCCGCAGCGAGTCCTACGGCGCGAGCGGTCTAGTCCAATGACCTGGAGCTGCCTCTCGGCGACAATCATTCGATCACTTCATCGGCGGTGGCGAGCAGGGTCGGCGGCGCGGTGAGGCCTGGGCGCCTTCGCGGTCCGAAGATTGAAAATCAGCTCGACCTTTGAAGAAAATGGAATCTCATCCTCCAAAAACCCAATATAAAATCAAACCGCCCACGACGACGATCAATACCAACAAGATTGCAATTGCCCCCCAATTTCTTACATGTCCATAAGCTTTATGGCCCATTCGTTGTTCTACCCAATCCTCGGTAAGAGGACGACGATCATCGTTCATGACGCTCTCCTATAAAAGCCGACATCCTCCGATCACCTCGTTGTCAGCCGGGGGCTGATCTCGCCATTTTCCGCTGCATCTAGACGACCGTTTCGCCTGCATTCAAC
>JBAUOM010000577.1:0-2747 GCA_049579765.1 Xanthobacteraceae bacterium | reverse complement strand
GCTCTACGGCGAGATGCTGCTCGATCGCGGCATGGCAAAAGAGGCGCTCGCCGCCTTCGAGGCAACTAAGGCGAAGGAGCCGAACCGCTTCCGGGGCTTCCTGGGCGCAGCCCAGGCGGCCGAAAAGCTCGGCGACAAGGCCGCCGCGAAGGCCAATTACGAAAAGCTGCTCGCGCTCACGGCCGACTCGAGCTCCGACCGGCCGGCGCTCGCCGACGCCCGCAAGTTCGTGGCGACCAATTAGCGCGTATGCCGTTCCTTCGGAATCGGGATCCGCTCTGGAAATTGTCGAGTGCGCATGTTCTTGACGGCGAACCGGTCCCCGCTTCGCCGGAACATGCGCCAGCAGTGCCGGGGTCACGGCTGACGCGATGAGACGGAGCACCATTCTGGTCGTTGCGATCGCCTTGGCATCGGGCGGGGTGCTCGGCGCGATCGGGCTGCTGGCCGGCGATGCGCTCAAGCCGGGCAGCGCCGCCGCGCCTTCGCCCAATCCGGTCTGGACCGAGGTGCCGTGGCCGTTCCCGACGGATCAGTGGGGCAAAGGAAGGGCGTTCCAGTGCAGGGCCGAGCACTGCGGTACGCAGGCGAGGCTCTATCTGCGCGCCAAGCTCGGCTCCTGCAATTGCACGACCGGTGTCGCTGACGACGACGACCTCGATCGCATGAGCGACTTCGATCTGGTCGGCGGCGAGGTTTTACCCCTCGGCGCCGGCCGGCCCATCACGATCGCCTCAATGAAAGGCCGCAGTCGCGCCTACGCGCTCCCGGCGCGCAGTCGGTCGGGCCGGTCCGCGATATCGGTCGTCGTCAACGACCGCTGCGACATGATCGTCGCGACGGTCGTACTCCCGCACGACCGACCGGCGACGATCGAGCCCGGCGTCATGGAGTTCCTGAACAGCAGGACCGTGCAGCATTGGGCCGAGATCGCGCTCGGGCTGTAGCCTGCCGGCGACTCAGACTTCGCGTGTCCGCTGCAGCGGATACATCGCGCCGTCAGGGCGTGTACGCCCAGGCCTCGATCCCCTCCCCTTGTGGGCAGGAGAAGCATATGCCGCGCGAACGGTTAACGCGCAGAGGCGAGCGCCTGCTCGGCGGCGATCAGCACGTTGAGCGGCTGCCACGGCTTGGGCATGTAACCGACGCCGGGCGGCAGCTCACCGACATGCTGGCGCGGATATCCCGACGTGAGAACCACTGAAAGATGTGGCCAGCGCATCTTCAGCTCGCGCGCCAGATCGATCCCGTCCATGACACCGCGAAGCCGAACGTCGGCGAAGATCATGGCGACTTCTCGCCCGCCGATCAGCATGACGGCAAGCGCAGCTTCCGCGCTCTCACATTCGATGGTGTCCAGTTGCTCGTCTTCGAGCAGCGCCGCCGTCAGGCGGCGCAGTTCCGCGTCGTCCTCGACGATCAATATGGCTCGACGCTTCTGCTGCGCTTGCCCCATGACCAGGCTCCTCTCCTGAGCGCTCGTCGCGATTGGCACCGAGCCGGCGCACGAGCGCTGCCAGCCGTTCCGGGAGAGGAATTGAAACAACGTTGGCGAATGTGGTCCGCAACCCGTCCGCAAGCGTCAGCGGGAACTTCATTCGATCGAGCGGTATCGGGGTCGCACCGCGCATCGGACCGAGTTCTCCGCCAGGGAACCTCCCCTCGGTCTTCACGTCCCTCATGTCGAGAATGCGACAGTGGCGGTTTCGTTCAGCCCGGCCAATTTATTTTCTCCAAAGGCGTTCACCGTCGCGCCCGCGTCTTGGAACCCTGCTGGGGCTCGGCGCGGCCGGCTCTGCATCGCCAATCGCGCTCCACGGATGGCCCCCGGGTCGGCCTACATTACGCTTGCGGGAACGATTCGGAGGCACCGAGCATCTATTGAATCAAGCGAGGGTGCACCCGGACCCGGCTAGCCCCCCACTGCCCCCTGGACGCCCTCGCGACACGTGAAGGAACGCCCCGGTCCGCCGGACACACGGGGGCCGGGGCGCCGCCACCCCTGGCGGCTACGCCGCCTGCTCCTGCACCGTCGTTTCCGCCTGCTTGCAGCGCGAGCAATAGAAAACCTGGATCTGGGGGAGCCCTCCCAGACGAGGGATCGTCCTGGCGAGCTTCATCGGCTCCCGGCAATCGGGGCAGAGGGGCGGAGCGGGAGCATCGGATAACATGGAGCCCCAATTACGCTGTTCAAAGCGCGGGTACCTTGATCCCGATCAAAATGGAACCCTGAGGACGGCGATGATGCCGGCGGCTCGCGGGCCTGGTTCTCCGCACCGTCACGGCGCGTAGGCCCAGGCCTCGATCATGACGGTGGCGCCCGGCACCGGCAGGGGCCCCGGCACCTCGATCGCCGCGAACGGCAGCGCACGGCCGCCGAGGCGGCGCTCCCAGACCTTGTAGACGGGATAGAACTCGGCGATGTCGGTGTGGAACTGCAGAACGCGCACGACATTGCCGAGCGAGGTGCCGGCGGCCTCGCACAGCCGCGCGATGCTGCCGACGATCACCTCCGCCTGCGCCTCGGGCGAGGAGGAGAAATAGGGCTGGCGCGGGTCCACTCTGGCGGAAGGCACGAGCCCGTCGCGGTCGATCGCCATCAGCGCCGAGATGAAGAGGAGATCGCCGGCCTTCACCGCCTGCGGCTGATTGCGGAACGCGGTGGCGGCGCCGGCGTCGATATGGCGTTTGGCGGCGGCGCTGCCGGGCTTCGCCGCCAGCACGTTGATCTCGATCCCGCCGTCGTA
>JBAUOM010000576.1:0-4485 GCA_049579765.1 Xanthobacteraceae bacterium | reverse complement strand
TGCTCGAGCGCTCCGCCGTATTGCAGCAGCGAGGCGTAGGCCTCGACGCGCTTGCGCCGCGCGCCGCCGAGCAGCGCCGACACCGGCACGCCTTCGAGCTTGCCGCGAATATCCCACAGCGCGATGTCGAGTGCGCTGATTGCGTGCACCACCGGACCGGAGCGGCCGAGTCCGTGCAGCAGGCGCTCGAGCCGCGCGCTCAGGTCCGGGTCGGCCGCGTCCTGTCCGACGGCGGAGTGCTTGATCCAGCTGTCGTACACCGCGGGAATCGTCGGCGAGCTGCTGCCGAAGGCCTCCCCCCAGCCGACGACGCCGCCCTCGGTGCCGACCCGCACCAGCAGCATGTCCACGTGGGTGCGCGGCCTGCCGGCGAATTGCGGCGGCGGCGCCCAGGTGTCGAGCGGGATGCGCAGCGCAATGGTGTCGATGGTCGCGATCGTCGCGGCGGGCATGTCGGCTCCTCGGCTCGTCTCACTTCGGCGGCGTCGCGGAAATCTCGATCGCCCCGTAATACGCCGCGAGATCCGCGATATCCTGATCGCTGAGATTTTGCACCACGATCGTCATCATCTCGTTCTTGCGCGCGCCGCTGCGGTAGTCATCCAGCGATTTGACGAGATACCGCTCCGGCTGGCCGGCGAGATGCGGGGCTTCCGGCAGCTTGGAAAGCCCGTCCAATCCGTGGCAGGTCTGGCATTGAATGGCCTTGCGGCGGCCGGCGGCCGCGTCACCGGCGTCGGCCGGAGCGCTCGCAACCGGCAGTGCGAGGGCGAGCGCAGCCATCAGCCCGGCACGGCGGTGGCGCCGCATGACCGCGATTCCGGCGGCTACATGGAGCCGCGCCCACGACCGGCGCGGCGCAAAGCTTTTGCTCACTGGCCCTCATACCAGATGCGGTAGACGGCGCCGGCCAGATCGTCGGAGACCACGATCGATCCGTCCGGGAGCTGGGCGACGTCGACCGGACGGCCGAGATATTCGCCGTTCTCGGTGAGCCAGCCGTCGGCGAACACTTCGGTCTTGTCGGCCGTGCCGTCCTCCTTGAGGCTCGTGAACATGACGCGCGCGCCGACCGGCGTGGTACGGTTCCACGAGCCGTGCTGGGCCGAGAAGATTCCGCCGCGGTATTTCTGCGGGAACATCCGACCGCCATAGAACATCATGCCGAGATCGGCGGCGTGCGCGTCCATTTCGACCTGCGGGAAGGTGACTCCGGGGGGCGGCGTCTGATCCTTGTATTCGTTGGTGCGGGTCTTCCCGCCGCCGAAATACGGAAAGCCGAAATTCATGCCCGGCTTGTCGGCGCGATTGAGCTCGCCGGCGGGCTGGTTGTCGCCCATGCCGTCGACCTGGTTGTCTGTGAACCAGAGCGAGCGGTCGCGCGGGTTGAAATCCATGCCCACGGAGTTGCGCACGCCCCAGGCGAACACCTCGCGATCCTTGCCGTCGCGGCCCATGCGGACGATGCCGCCGATGCCGTTGCGCTTGTACAGGTCCATCTTCTGCGGCGCGAACACGTTGAACGGCTGTCCGAGCGTGATGTAGAGCTTGTCGTCCGGCCCGATGCGGCACACGCGCGCGGTGTGGTTGTAGGATTCCTCGGTCGGCGGAATGAGCTCGCCCTGCTTCACGGCCACGAAGGCGGCGACATCGGGACCCTCGTAGAAGAACTCGGCGGCGGGGAACACCAGCACCCGGTTCTGCTCGACGATGAACAGAAACCCGTCCTTGGAGAAGCACACGCCGTTGGGAACGGCGAAGTTGATCGACGGCGCGAACTCCTTGACCTCGTCGGCCACGCGGTCCTTGTCGCGGTCGGTGACCGCCCACACCTTGTTCTTGCGCGTGCCCACGAACATCACGACGCCTTGTGGTCCGACCGCCATGTGGCGGGCGTCCGGTACGATGGCGTAGAGGCCGATCTTGAACCCGGGCGGCAGCTTGATCCGCGCGAGGTTCTTCTTGATCGCTTCCGCCTTCGCTCCGGTCTGCGGAACCTGCGGGATGTCCATCGGCGTGCCGGTGGTCTTGAACTCCGACAGCTTTTCGAGATTGCCGGCGGTCGGCTGTTGCGCATGGCCCGGGGAGGACCACACGAGCGCGAGCGCCGAGGCGGCGCACAACAGTGCCTTGGTCATCTTCCTCTCCCTATCTTTTGTTCGTTATCGTTGAAGTGGTGATGATCATCCCGGCGGTTTCTCCGCGCAAGCCTGTTCGGCCGCGCCGTCGCGGATGCATGGCTGGCACGCGGTCGCAAGCAGAAGTCCGGGGCTATGGTCAATAACGCCCGGGCACAGCCGCCGGTCCCAGCCCCGGGGCGCGAGCCCGGGCGCCGTCAGCGCAGCTCGCGCACCAGCCGAAATCCGTTGGCGACATAACGGACGTCGGAGTCGTATCTGAAGCGTGACGCCGAACGCAGATACCCCGATTGACTGTCGAACGCGCCGCCGCGCAATACTCGCAGCCGGCATTCCCCGCTGACCCGCGCCGTCGCGCGGCGCGCCGCGATAATTGTCGTTCCAGCAATCCTCCACCCACTCGGCGACGTTGCCGGCGGTGTCGTAGAGACCGAACGGATTGGGCTCATAGGATCCCACGGGAGAGGTCTGCTGAAACGTGCCGGTACTGCATTCGCGGCAGTTGGCCTGCCCGGAGCCTATGTCGCGGCCCCACCAGAATGCGGTCCTCGTTCCGCCGCGGGCGGCATATTCCCACTCGGCCTCGCTCGGAAGCCGGTAGGTCTGCCCGGTCTTGCGGGACAGCCATGTGGCATATTCTCTCGCATCGAGCCAACTCACATTCATGACCGGCCGGTCGCCTCGGCCCCAGCCGTGGTCATCGTCGCGGTATTTGCAGCCGCCGTCCTCCACGCATTTGTCCCATTCGGCGAACATCACCTCACGGCGGCCGATGGCGAAAGGTCGCGCGATGCGTACGCGGTGTACCGGGCTCTCGTGATCCGATTTCGACCCCATCTCGAAAGAGCCGGCCGCCACGACCACCAGTTCCGGGCAGTCCGGACAGTCGCGAAAGACGTCTCCCGACTTGTATGCCGCCCGGGCGAGTGGGCCGGGCGTCGTCGTCGCAGTCATCGGCGACCCCGGTGACTTCGGCGCGGGCGCGGACACGGCAGCCGGCGGCGAAGCCGTTGCCGCCGCGGCCGCCGGTGGCTGGCCGAAATAGAATTCCTCGACCAGGGACGAAGCGACCCACGGCACTTGGTTGTTGTTCGACGCGCGGGACACGCCGATGCGCGCGCGGCTGAATACCTGTTCGGCCGTTCGGCTGGGAGCGCGCAGTTCCTTGATCAACTCGCCGACCAGGAGGCTGTTGGCGCGGGCGTCGTTGCGGAGCAGCCTGCCGGGAGCGGCGGAAAATAGGGTGAGCGTTCCAATCGGCGCGTTGAGCGCGGCAAGGCCGGCCGGAACCCTTCGAAACCGCCGCTCGAAGGGGTTTGGCCGGGCGGCATCGAGGATGACGATCTTTATCTCGGCGCCATTGCGCTCCATGTCGGCCAGCACCGCGTCGACGCTGATGCCCTCGCGGCGCACATCGGCCTCGCTCCAGATCTGGGCGTCGAGCGGAACGAGATAGGTCCTTCGCGCGACCTGAAGGCCGAATCCACTGAAGTAAAAAAGGCCGGCCATGCCCGGCTTGATCTTGGCCACGAAGGCATCGATCGCCCGTCGCATGTCGCTCTTGCCGACGTCGTGCTTGAGCTCCACGTCGAAATCGAATCGACGAAACTCCTCGGACAGGGCGCGGGCGTCCTCGATCGTGGTGGATAGCGGCGTCCTGGCGTCGGGATAATCGGCATTTGCGATCATCAGCGCCACGCGTCCGGCGCTTTCCTTGGGAAATGCCGAAGTCGTCAGAGCCGTGCACAGGATCGACAGCCAGATCAGGAGCCGCATGCTTAATCCCGCGCCTGTTGTTCTATCGTGTCGCTTGTTGTCTCCAACCGCGGTGAGAATTCCCGCCAATGTCGGCTTCTCACGCCGAGCATGAAGGGGGCAATTTGCCGCAGGAACAATCGAGCGCGGACGAAGCTTGTCGGATGCCGGCGCTACGGCCTGATGCGGTCGGAGCGCGCGGCGGGAGCGGCGACAACAGGCGGGGGAGCAGCGGGAGCTACTAGATGCCCGTGCTCGAAGGGGTCTTGGCGGCACGCTGCAGGCGGGCCGGGGTGATCGCTGCTGTCATGCTCGCAGGCATCGGCGCCTGCGGCGGTGCGGTGGCGCAGGCGCGCGGTCCCGGCGAACTCACCCCGTCGCCGCCCGGCGCGGAGGTCTATTTCATCGATCTCAAGGACGGGGCGACCGTTCCGGCCAAGCTGAAGCTCTATTTCGGCCTGCGCAACATGGGGGTCGCACCCGCCGGCTCGGACCGCCCGAACTCGGGGCATCATCATCTGTTGATCGACACCGAGCTGCCGCCGCTCAACCAGCCCATTCCGAACGACTTCAATCACTTGCATTTCGGTGC
>JBAUOM010000575.1:0-2717 GCA_049579765.1 Xanthobacteraceae bacterium | reverse complement strand
CAACGGTGGCGGGCCGCGATCGCGACCGGCATCGTCGGCATCGTCGCGGCGCCGGCGGCCGTGACCACGCTCGCCATCGCGCGTTCCGCGCCGAACGACACCCGCAACGCGGTCGAGCGGGTGAGAGAAGCGCTGGACGGACCCGACGCGGTCGACTGGTACGCCACGTTTCCGGCCTATGGACATTATCCGCCGCTGACGGCGATCGGGGATTCGACGCAATACGTCGTCGTGGTGCAGGAAACCGCCGACCGCTTCGTCAAAGCCGGCACCTTTCCGGGCCAGCCCGATATCGTCCGGCGCTATGCCGAGGGCTATGGCGAACTGCTGGCGCGACCGGCGATCGTGGTGGAATCGACCGCGGGCCAGTTCTCCTATCGCAACGTGCCGTTGCGCGTCGTGGCGCTGCGCAGCACCGCGGCGCGGCTCCAAGCCGTGCTCGCCAGGCTCGGGCCGCTGCCGCAGACGCGCCTGACGCTGGTGCCTGGGCCCTAACGAGGCGTGGCAAGCAGGATGGAGTTGAGCTCGTCCCGGCTATCGAGCGGCGTGGAGCTTCATCGCCGCAACGGCTTCAGGATCAGCCCCCAACTGCGTAGCCTTGACGGGCTCGACCGACGCGCCTTTGATCCTGCATAAGCCGCGCCTTTCCCAGTCGGTGCGACCTTCGCGCATGACAAGTCAGGGGCAGAGGAGGTCCATCGATGTACAAGCATATCTTGATTGCGACCGACGGCTCTGAACTGGCGACGAAGGCCCTCGAACATGGGCTTGCCCTCGCCAAGCGCGACAATGCACGCGTCACCGTGGTCACGGTGACCGAGCCATGGTCGGCCCTGGACGTCGCCCACGACGCGCGACTACGTCGGCCCGATCCGATCGGTCACTTCGAGGAAATTGCGGCCGCTGCGGCCGCTCGCATTCTCGATGACGCCGCCCGGCGTGCGAACGCATATGGGGTGACCTGTGATCGCGTCCACGTGAAGGATCAGCATCCGGCCGAAGGCATCGTCGCCACCGCCAAGGACACCGGGTGCGATTTGATCGTCATGGCGTCGCATGGCCGGCGCGGCGTCTCGCGGCTCTTGCTCGGCAGCCAGGCATATGAGGTGCTCACCCATTGCAGCGTGCCAGCCTTGATCGTGCGGTAATGCCGTCGGCGCGCGCAGCAACGAGTGAGCGCAAAACGCTCGAGCTTACTTCCACTCGCGCACGTCGACGAAATGCCCGGCGATCGCGGCGGCCGCCGCCATCGCCGGCGACACCAGGTGGGTGCGGCCCTTGTAGCCCTGGCGGCCCTCGAAGTTGCGGTTCGAGGTCGAGGCGCAGCGCTCGCCGGGAGCGAGCTTGTCGGGATTCATGGCGAGGCACATGGAGCAGCCGGGCTCGCGCCACTCGAAGCCGGCCTTGACGAAGATCTTGTCGAGCCCCTCGGCCTCGGCCTGCTCCTTCACCAGCCCGGAGCCCGGCACGATCATCGCCTTGACCTTGGCGTTGACCTGCCTGCCGTCGACCACCTTGGCGACCGCGCGCAGGTCCTCGATGCGCGCATTGGTGCAGGAGCCGATGAAGACGCGATCGAGCGCGATGTCGGTGATCTTCTCGCCGCCGGCAAGCCCCATATAGCCGAGCGAGGTGGCGGCGGCGCGGCGCTTGTTGTCGTCGGCGATGTCGTCGGGCCGCGGCACCCGCCCGCTGACCGCGACGACCTGCTCCGGGCTCGTGCCCCAGGTCACCAGCGGCGGGAGCTTCGCGGCGTCGAGCCTGATCTCGCGGTCGAAATGCGCGCCCGCGTCGGAGTTGAGCGTCTCCCAATAGCGCACGGCCTCGTCCCAGAGCTTGCCCTTGGGCGAGCGCGGCCGGTCCGCGAGATAGGCGAAAGCCTTCTCGTCGGGCGCGATGAAGCCGGCCTTGGCGCCGGCCTCCACCGACATGTTGCAGACCGTCATGCGGCCTTCCATCGACAGCGCGCGGATCGCCTCGCCGGCATATTCGAGCGCGTAGCCGGTGCCGCCGGCGGTGCCGATCTCGCCGATGATGGCGAGGATGATGTCCTTGGCGGTGACGCCTTCCGGCAGCTTGCCGTCGACCACGGCACGCATGTTCTTCGACTTGGTCTGAATCAGCGTCTGCGTCGCCAGCACGTGCTCGACCTCGGAGGTGCCGATGCCGTAGGCGAGCGCGCCGAAGGCGCCGTGGGTGGCGGTGTGGCTGTCGCCGCAGACCAGCGTGGTGCCGGGAAGCGTGAAACCCTGCTCGGGCCCGATGATGTGCACGATGCCCTGGCGCTTGTCGAACTCGTCGAAATATTCGAGCCCGAACAGCTTGGCATTCTCCGCGAGGTAGGCGATCTGCGCCGCGCTCTCGGGATCGGGATTGGGCAGCTTGCGGTCGGTGGTCGGCACGTTGTGGTCGACGACGCAGAGCGTCTTGTCCGGCGCGCGCACCTTGCGGCCGGTGAGCCGCAGCCCCTCGAACGCCTGCGGGCTCGTGACCTCGTGCACGAGATGGCGGTCGATATAGATGAGGCAGGTGCCGTCCGGCTGCTCGTCCACCAGATGGTCTTCCCAGATCTTGTCGTAGAGCGTACGCGGCATACCTGGATGCTCCGGAAATCACCGTTCCTGGTCGTATATGGGGATCGCGGCGGCCGCCGGGCGCCCGTCCCCGCTGACCCGGCGTAGCGGCGCCGACGCAGGATCGCCGGCTACGCCGTCGTC
>JBAUOM010000574.1:0-4848 GCA_049579765.1 Xanthobacteraceae bacterium | reverse complement strand
GCCAGGGCGGCCCAGCGGTGATCGTCAACCAGTCGACGCCGAGCGCCATCATCAACTGGAACACCTTCAACATCGGCGCCAACGAGCGGGTGCAGTTCAATCAGCCTTCGAGCTCGGCGGTCGCGCTCAACCGCGTGGTCGGCGGCCAGGGGCCCTCCGAGATCATGGGCACGCTGACCGCCAACGGCCGCATCTTCCTGATCAACCGCGACGGCATCCTGTTCGGCCCCGGCTCGGTGGTGAACACCGCCGGCTTCCTCGCCAGCACCCACGACATCCGGAACTCGGATTTCATGGCCGGCCGCTACAACTTCAACATTCCCGGCCGGCCGGATGCCTCGATCATCAACCAGGGCAGGATCACCGCGACCAGCGGCGGCTTCGCGGCGCTGGTGGCGCCGGGCGTGCGCAACTCCGGCACCATCACCGCCACGCTCGGCACCGTGGCGCTCGCCGCCGGCAACAGCTTCACGCTCGACATGTATGGCGACAAGCTGATCACGCTCGCGGTCAACGACCAGATCGCGGGGAAGGTGATCGACGTCGCCACCGGCAAGCCGCTCAAGTCGCTGGTCACCAACGACGGCAAGATCCGGGCGAACGGCGGCCGGGTCGAGCTTACCGCGGCGGCGGCGCGCACCGTGGTCGATTCCGTCATCAACACCAGCGGCGTGATCAAGGCGAACTCGATCGGCCGCCGCAACGGCATGATCGTGCTCGCGGCCGCGAACGGCGCGAGCAAGCCCGCCGGCGCGCCGGCGCAGACCATCAAGATCTCCGGCACGCTGTCGGCGGCGGGCAAGCGGCCGGGCACCAAGGGCGGCACCATCCTGGTGAGCGGCGAGCACATCAAGGTTTCGGCCGCGCGCGTCGACGCCTCCGGCCGCGCCGGCGGCGGCAAGGTGCTGATCGGCGGCGACTGGGGCGGCAGCCGCCCGGACAAGAGCCTGGTCAACAACCAGGCCGCCAAGCTCGAGAGCTTTGCCATCCCGACCGCGACCACGGTCAGCGTCGACGCCGCCACCACCATCAACGCCTCGGCCACCGAGCGCGGCCACGGCGGCAAGGTGGTCCTGTGGTCGGATGCGCAGACCACGTTCGCCGGAACGATTCTCGCGCGCGGCGGCGCGCAAGGAGGCGACGGCGGATTCGTGGAGACATCGGGACATCAGCTCGCGTTCGCCGGCAGTGTCGATGCCGCTGCGCCGCACGGCGCTGCCGGCACGCTGCTGCTCGACCCGGCGAATTTCTACATCGTCCCCCACTGCTTACGCGAGTGCGCACCTTCGACGATGACCGGCGCTGAGATTTCGAGCTTGCTTGCCGACCAGAACGTCGTCATCGCAACGAACAATACCGCCAATCCGCCGCTCCAGCACGGCGACATCTTCGTCTTTCCCCTGACCAACATCGGTTGGGCGACCAACAACACACTCACGTTCAGCGCGTACCGCGACATTCACGTCTTCAGCGGGGCAACCATTAAGAACACCGCAGGCGGCAATCTTGTGATGCGCGCCGACAACACCGGGACTGGCTCGGGAACCGTAAACTTCCTTCCGTTTGCTCGAGTTGACTTCTCTCGGGGCACGGGCACGGTCTCAATTTATTACAATCCACTCGGCGGAGCTAACAAATACCAGAATCCAACGAACTACTTGTGCGTCGGCTTGTGTCTTCGCGGCGGAGTTCTGGTCCAGCAACCGTCGCAGCTGACCCCGTACATGCTGGTCAACAATGCGATTGATCTGACGAACATCCCAAGGAATCTCACGGGCACGTATGCACTGGGCAAGAGCTTCAGCGCCGCCGATTTCAAGGGCTTCGCTCCCGGAGTGACTTTTGCCGGGCTGTTCGACGGCAATGGCGGGCTCGGCATCAATTACACAATCAGTGACCTGACGGTCGCGCTATTCCCAGTGATCGAGAGTGGCGCGATGGTGCGCAACCTGAACTTGGCCAACGTCAACATCGCGGCAACCGGAAGTTCCCTGTTCGTCGGCGCGCTGGCCGGCGAGAACCGCGGCACGATCAGCGACGTTCATGTTCTCAGCGGCAGCGTGAACGGCGAAGCCTACGGCGGCATCATCGCAGGTGGGCTCGTCGGAGAGAACAACGGCATGATCCAACAGTCGAGCTCGGCTGCTGCTGTCAGCGTCGGAAAGTCCGATACCCTGACCGCGCTGAGCATCGCGGGGGGCCTCGCCGGCGTCAATCGAGGAGCGATCACGCGATCATCGGCGAGCGGCGCCGTGAGTGTGGGCGCGAACGGCATTGGCGGCGGACTTGTCGCGGTTAACAGCGGCACCATTAGCGATGCGTTCGCAACCGGCGGCGTTACCGGCGCGGCGGGCACGGGCGGGATCACAACGCTTGGCGGGCTGGTGGGTGCTAATCTGGGTCAGATTGCCGGCTCCTATGCGGGTGGCGACGTCGGAGGTGCGAGTGTCGCGAATCTGCAGGTCGGCGGCCTCGTCGGCAGCAATTCCGGCGGCTCGATCCTGTCGTCCGCCGCCCTCGGGAACGTGCAGGCCGGCGACGGCAGCACCGCTGGCGGGCTCGCTGGCTTCAATCAGGGAACGATCACCGGATCGTCGGCAATGGGCGACGTCGGCGGCGGCGCGTTCAGCGTGGTTGGCGGGCTAGTCGGCCGGAACGCAGCCGCGATCACAACCTCGTTTGCGACCGGCGATGTCGTCGTTGGCAGCTACAGCTCGGCGGGTGGCCTCGTTGGCAGCAATGGGCCTTCGCTGCCGAGCCCCGCGAGCATCCTGGATTCGTACGCCACCGGGACCGTCAGCAGCGCCGGGATCAACGTGGCGCTCGGCGGGCTCGCCGGGTTCAACGCGCCGGGTTCGACAATTACCTCCTCCTACGCGGCTGGAGACGTCACCTCCACCGCCGGCGTTGCTGCGCAAAGCGCAGCGGACTGCTCGGCCAACAATTCCTGCCAGAATGTTTCTGCGGGAGGCTTGGTCGGACAGAATTTCGGCACCATCGCGGGGTTTACCACAGCTGCGCTCAACGAGCCGTGCACCGCCGGCCAGACCTGCGCCAGCGGCACCGTGACCGTTGGCGGTAACGGAACCGGCGGTGGCCTGGTCGGGTCCAACGCTGGGATCATCCGGAACGCGTTCGCGACGGGCAGCGTCACCGGCGCGGCCGGCTCCGGTAGCGGCGGTGTCGACGGCCAGGGCGGAACCACCACGCTTGGCGGGCTTGCGGGTTTCAACCAGGGGCGGATAGAACTCTCCTTTGCCAGCGGCAGCGTCGGAACCTCCAACGTCGCGAACCTGCAAGCCGGCGGCCTAGTCGGCAGCAATTCCGGCGCGGTCGTGTCGTCCGTCGCGTCTGGAAACGTGCACGCCGGCGACGGCAGCACCGCTGGTGGCTTGGTCGGCTCGAATTCGATCGACACTATCACCTGCACCTCCTGCCTGGTCGGCGACGGCGCTCCGTTCGCCAACACCGCCGCCATTGGCGATTCGCAAGCGAGCGGCAACGTCATCGTGGGTGCGACGAGCGTCGGCGGCGGATTGGCCGGCACCGGTGATGGCACATTCACCGGCAGCTCCGCGAGCGGCGCGGTCACGGGTGGCGACAACAGCGTGCTCGGCGGGTTCATCGGCGCGCTCACCTTCGAGAACGGCCCGGGGCAGGTCACGGGCTCCACCGCATCCGGCACGGTCACGAGCACGGGGTCGAATAGCACCATCGGCGGTTTCGTAGGCCTGAGCAGCGGCATGATCTCGTCGTCGGCATCGTCCGGCATGGTCACCGGCACCAGCGATAGCTATCTCGGCGGCTTTGTCGGTGTGAACCTCGGCTCGATCGACCAGTCGAGCGCCACCGGCTCCGTCACCGGCAGCGGCACCGAGAACGTCGGCGGCGGGTTCGCCGGCGCGAACTTCGGCAGCATCGATTCCTCGAGCGCATCCGGCAATGCCACGAGCGGCCCCAACAGCGCCGTGGGCGGCTTCGCCGGCGCCAACGCCCAGTTCGTCAACTTCCCCGCGGACTCGATCCCCGGCTCGAGCTTCCCAGTTGGCACCATCACCAATTCCTCCGCCAGTGGCGCGGCGGGGGGAGGGACGGGCAGCACGGTCGCTCCGTTCATCGCACTCAACGACCCGACGACCGCAGCCAATCCCCCGGCGTTTCCGTCGATCGTTGCGGGCTGCAGTGCTCCCACCTGCGTGTTTGTGAATACCGGCCTACTGCCGTCGCCGCCGAGCCCGACGCCGCCCACCCCCGGGCCACTGCCGCCGTTCTCTCCCGACACCGGGGCGACGCTGCCGCTGACACTTCCGGGCCCAATGCCGCCGATCTCGGGAGCGCCGGCGGCGTTCTCCCCCGAGCCCCTCTCGCCGTTGGCGGCGTCGCTCTTGGCGCAGCAGGCGCAGGTCGTTCAGAGCCGGGCCAACACCATCCAGCTCGCCGCGCTCAATACCGCGCCGGTGGTCAACACCGTGCAGGGCGGCATCCGGCTGCCGCCGCAGCAGGCGCCGCCGCCGGCCGCGGGCCAGACGAACCTGCCGCCCGGCATCGACCAACGGATCATCGATATCCCGCCGCCCGGCGAGACCCGCTTCGTCCAGGACGAGGTGATGGTGCAGATCCGTGCCGACCTCGGGCTGGACCGGCTGCGGGCCGCGATCGCCAACCTGGGCCTCACCATCCTGGCGTCGGAAGACCTCGGCATCCTGGGCTCGACCGCCGTGCGCCTGCACATCGACAATGGCCGCAGCCCGGCCGAGGTCATCCGCGCGCTGGCCGCCGTCCAGCTCGTCGCGGTCGCGCAGCCGCAATACGTCTACACGCTGGACCAGCAAGCGAGCGAGCCGGCGC
>JBAUOM010000573.1:0-33942 GCA_049579765.1 Xanthobacteraceae bacterium | reverse complement strand
GGCCGGAGGCGAAGACGTGCACGTTGCCGGGCTTGGGCGCGTCGAGCTCGTCGCGACAGGCCGCCTCGAAGGCGCGGGTGATCGCTTCGGCGGGCGTGGTCACGCCATTGCTTCCGGCCGCGCACGGATGGCGAGCGCGGCCAGCAGGTCGCCGGCCAGGGCCACTGCAACGCTCTCTCGCGCCACTTTCTGCAGTCCCGACCACGCGGGCATGCTGTTGACCTCGAGCACGGTCGGCCGCCCATCGGCGCCGTAAAGGATGTCGACGCCCGCGAAGCTCGCGCCGACAGCCGCGGTGGCGCGGACGGCGAGCTCTTTGAGGTCGTTGCCGGCGACGACGGTGAGCGGACGGCCGCCTTGTTTCACGTTCGTGATCCAGCTTGTGGCTTGGCGCGCCATGGCCGCAACCACGCGCCCGCGCGACACCAGCACGCGGAAGTCGCGGAAACGACCGCTGTTGCCTTCGACGCCGACATAGCGCTGCAGATAATAGACGCCCGCTACGACGTCACCCTCGGGTAGGTCGTCGTCGGCACGGATGAGCTTGAGCCCGCGGCCCTGCGAGCCGAACAGCGGTTTGAGCACCAGCGGCCCATGTGCGATCTCGCGCTGCACGATCTGGCGCGCGCTTTCCCGCGATTCCATCGCCCAGGTGGCCGGCGTCGGAATACCGGCGCGCGCCAGCAGGAAGCTCGTCATCGACTTGTCGACGCAGCGCTCGATGGCGCGCGCGTCGTTCCAGACCAGGACGCCGTTCTCCCGTAGCGCGTGGAGAATGCCGAGGCGCAACGTCACCGCCTGCAGCGTTCCGCCCGACATCGTGCGCACAAACACGGCATCGGGAAGACGGTCGCCGAGACCGTCGAGAGTCAGCCCGGAAAGTCGCTGCGTCTCGATGGCACACGCGCGCAAATCGATCGCTCGCGTGCGCGCTCCGAGCCCGGCGAACGCCTGCGTGAGCATGCGGGTGTGCCAGTCGATGCCCTCGACGACGAGGGCGACCAGGAAACTCGCTGACGCGGGTTCGGCGGCGCAAGTATCACGAGAAGGAGGCATCGAGTAGCTTCAGGTCCAAGCGGCCGCGATGGAAGCTTTCGCCGGCCTCGATCGCGGTGACGATCACCTCGGCGGGGCTGAACAGCATGGGATCGATGGAGTAGAAGTCGCCCTTGAAGCGTTTGAAAATCTCGGCAAACGGCCGGCCATAGTCGCGGGAGCCCTCGCTCGGCAGCGCCTGCGCGAGGTCACGCGCGTCGCCTGCCGGGCCGGTGACGAAGAGATGGACGCGCCCCGCATAGATGATGGCGTCGTTGGTGCGTCCCATCGCAGTCACCAGATCCGGGTGCGGCGGCGAGAGCGGCGCCGCCCCGAGACCTTCGACCACGCGGCCCAGCGGAAACTTGAGCTCGTGCGCCTTGTGCAGCGCGACTTCGAGAACGCGGGCGACGACCTGCACTCCGCCGGCGATGCTCTGTGTCGGAGCGTAGATCAGGGTCAATCGATCGGGATCGAGCCGGCAGTCGTTCGCGATGCGGGCCACCAGGGCAGATGGCGGCGGCCCGGCGCTTTCGATGACGAGCGTGGCGCTCGAAGCGCTGTCGCGGTAGTCGAGCTCCTCGAACAGCGTCTCGACCCGCGCGAGCGCACGCGCGGGGCCGGAGCCGAGCGCGAAGAACGCGTGCTCGCCTTGCCCCTCGGACAGTCGCCAGCCGGCATATTGGCAGGCGAGGCAGGCCGTCACCGGATTGGAGGAGCGCACGAGCAGCGTGAACGGCCAGCGCGGCGTCGATGCACTCTCGACCAGAGTCACCGTGCCGAGACCGCCCATGCAGATCTCGGCCAGCTGCAGACCCGCGGCGACGCTGCCGGGTGACCGGCTTCCGGCATCGATCAGCGTCTCGCCAAGCTCGCCGCGCGCGACGGCGACTTTGAGCTCGGCCGCCGCCGCCTTGATCCCATCGACCAGCCCTGCCGCGCGCTCGTTCACGCTCAATGTCGGCGAGACGCTCATGCTGCGAGGCTCGCGTTTGTCGTGGCGACAATCATCGCGGCTCTCCGCTGTGCGAGCGCTCGCGCGCTGGGGGCGCTGGGGGCGCTGGCAAGAACGGTGCACAAGGGATCGCCCTTGGCAACGGCAGTGCCGACACCCGAGCGGTCGGCTGTCCAGGCCGGCCAATCGAGCGCGGGAAATACCGCGACGTCGCGCTCGGCATAGACGATGGCCGAGGCCTTCGCTTGCTCGAAGCTCGGTGCCCTCGCCGGCAATATACCCTCGCACGCCGCGATGTGCATCGCGAAGATGGAATCGTCGTGCGGCTCGAAGATATCGAGCGTCGCACCCGGTCTGGGATTGATCTCCAGGAGCTGGATACTGCCTCGATCGACTAGGAAATCGGCACTGTTCAAGCCGACGAGCGACAGCTTCGGCACCAGCCGCTGCACGGCCGCGATCATCGCATCCGCCGCCGTGCGGGTGAGCGCGGCTGGCCGCACCGCTCCACCGTAGCGAAACGGATGGTCTGCCGTGGGCGAGCACCATTGCGCGCTGAAGCCGAGAACCAGGGCGCGACGGCCGTCGGCGACAACGAGGGCGGACACCGGCCGCCCCTCGACGCGGCGTTGGAAGTAGAACGCTTCGCCGGCGGTATCGGAGTGGGCCGCGGCTCGGATGTGGCGGCCCCCCGCGCCGCCCTTGCGCTTCCGAAGCCACCCGGCCGGATCGGCCGGGGGTTCGAGGGACAGGGCGGGATGAGGGATGCCGCAGTCGCCGCAGAGCTCGGCCAACATGCGCGGATCCTTCGTGCGCACGACCACGTCCGCACCGTTCCCGAGCAGCCGCCAGCGCCGCGCAATGGCAACGAGCAGCTCCGGTCGGTCCTCGAACCCGGTGCCGCACACGATGCCGGCGGGTTTTCGCACCCTGGCCAGGTCCTCGAGCGCAGCGACGATGCGGTCGGAGCACATGCCACGGGTGAGGCCGTCGGGTAGACGGACATGCGCACCGGCGGCGGCAAGGGTGTCTTCATCGCCGAAGAAGTCCGCGACCAACGGCGTATATCCGCTGCGGCGTGCGGACGCGGCGAGCGCGCGGCCGGACGCAGCGGCGATCAGCACGGCGGTCGGCCTAGGCATTCAACTCGCGCGCCAGCCGGAACGCGTCGCGAAAATCGAAGCTTACCGGCTTGGTCGCGGCGATCATCCGCTGGAACAGGCCGGACTCGGTCTTGTATTTGACGTTGCCGATCGTGAGCGGGCCAATGCCGAGCGCGCCGTGCGGAGTCAGTTCCTGGCCGTTCGCCATCATGTCCAGGCCCTCGACACCTGACGGGGGCACAGCGTTGACGTCGGCCACGATCAGCAGGCGCTTCGCCGCCGCGAGCTGGGCAACGGAGAGGATGCGCACGCCCGCGCGCCCGGCGCAGAAGGCCACTTCGGCTTCGACCAGGATCTCCGCTTTCTTGTCTTCGTCGCTGCCGTCGGCGACGTGTGTCTCGACCTGGAATCGGGTTTTGATCTCGCGTGCGGCGTCGCTCACGCGCTTGACGCCGTCGTAACCGACGAGGGTGACATCGGCGCCTTCCAGCGCGGCAATCACCCCGGAAGAAAAGCCGACGACGCCGGTCGCTCCGAAGATCGCGACCTTGAGCCCCTTCAGATCGCGCTGCTTCTTGTCGTGCAACGTCTTCTCGACGCAGGCCACCATGGCGGCCGCGGTGGTGAATGATCCCGCCGGGTCGGCAAACAGCGAGACGCCGAACGGCGGCACCAGCGCTTTCTCGGCGGCGGCCAGCATGTCGAGGGCGAGGATCGCGTTCTTGCCGCCGACGAACATTCCGGTCCGGACACCGACCTTGGGCGGACGTGAGAACATCGCGTCCTGCACAAGACCGCTGACCTCCTCGAGCGTCACGCTCACATAGGAGAGCACCGCGTCGTAGCCCGCGTCCACCGCCATGTTCACGTCGAACGGGCTCATGTGCTTGAGCGGAGTCAGCATATGCAGGATGTTCTTGTCGGTCATGGCACGCCTCCCGGCTCGCCTATTTCCATTGTTGTCGCTCGGGCTCTTCGACCGCCGTATGCGCCACGATTTCTGCTCCGCGGTTGAGCCCGGTATAAGCGCGGATATCGACGTTTCGGCAACAGCTGTCGCGGCGCGCGCGCGCCAGCAGGCGGTCAGCCGCCTCAGCCGAAGGCGCGAAGGCGAAGCCGGTGGGGCCCCACGAACTCTGGCCGATGCCGAGCGCGCCCTGGCCTTCAAGGAACTCGAGCGCCGCGGCGACATCGGGGCTGGAAAAGCGGCTTCCAGCCTGCATCGGCGCGAAATAATCACCCAGCCGCAGTTGCATTTCCCTGATCGCCGATCCGAAGCCGACGATGTCGCAATCCGCCAGTGCGGGCAGCGCCTTCATCAGAACGAGCCGACAGAGATGCGCCGCCTCGGAATCGGAACATGGCGCCAGCTTGCCGAATATCTCGCGCTCGTCCGGTCCGTGCACGCCTTCTCGATGCGGATCGAGCACGAGGAGAATGCGCCAGTGCTCGGGGAACGGCAGTCGGCTCACGATCGGTGCGACCGTTCCCGCCGCTTCGCGCCCGCCGTCGACGACGAGGCCGCCGCGTTCGAAAAGGCCGATACCGACGCCGGAGCGCGTGCCGCGTCCGAGCCGCATGGCATCGTGGCGCACATCGAGGGGCAGGCCGTGAAGACGGCGCAGGCCGGCGGCCACGGCCAACGCAAGCTGCGTCCCCGAACCCAGGCCGGCATGAGCCGGAACGACTTCCTCGATCTTCGCCTCGTAGGCGCCCCCAAGATCGAGCGCGCGGCGCATGGTCTCGATATGGCCCGCGACCCGTTCACGCTCGGGACCGGCCACCCGCATGTGCTCGGCCGCGCCGATGGTTATGCTGGTACGCAGCCCGCTGACAGCTAGGCCGATGCTGCCGAAGCGACGGCCGAGTCCGCCGTTGAGATCCAGAAAGCCGAGGTGCAGCCTCGCCGGAACTTTTACGGTGACGTTCGCGGACGAAAGGGCTGCACTCAACAGTTCTCTCCCGAGATTTTTTCGTGGCCGGGTTTTTCGAGCCGGAATACCGGAATAGACTGCGGCACCTCGCGCGCGTTGGCAATCTCAGAGGAAACGCAAAACAGTTTGTATCGAGGGTGGCATGCAATGACCGAACGCAGCAAGGATCGCACCTATTCGGATGAAGAGATCAAGGAGCGGCTCCAGCATGAATTGCCGCACTGGTATTTGGACGGCGGCTGGATCCGTCGCAAGTATCGCACCCATGGCTGGAAGGGAACGCTGATGGTGATCAACGCGGTCGGCCACCTCGCCGAGGCCGCATGGCATCATCCCGATATCACGGCATCCTATGCATGGGTCGAGGTCCGGCTCCAGAACCATGCGGCCAAGGGCATCACCGACAAGGACTTCGAGTTGGCGAAGAAAATCGAGGATGTGGTCCACTGGCAGCCGGGCAAGGAAGGGCGGGCGCTCGAAGGCACGCCGGAAAAGGACCAGCGTTTCGCCTACATCAAATACGACGCCTGAATACTCAATTGCCGCGCCGACATGGTCCGGCCGGTACAGGGCAAGTGGAAATGGGCCACGCCTGGATCGATGGCAGACCCGTGGCGCTCAACGCCGCGGTTTCCGAAGCGGCGAGACTGCTCGCAACAAGTCGCATGCCGGTCGTGGCAGGGCTGGGCACCGATGTCGCCGGGGCCCGCGCAACCGTTGCGCTCGCCCGGCAGCTGGGCGCGGCCATCGATCACATGAATTCCGAGGCCGTGCTGCGCGACCTCAGCGTCATGCGCGAAGCCGCGATGACGGTCACGACGGGGAACGAAGCCCGGCTGCGAGCCGACGTGCTGCTGCTGGTCGGTGCCGGGCCCGCGGATGGCGCGCCGGACCTCATGCAGCAACTCATGGCTGCGCCGGTCCTGCCGCGGCTGGAGGAAGGGGCGGTGCGCCGCATCATCCGCCTGTGTCCGGGAAGCGCTCCAACGAAGCGCGCCGGGATCGCAAGCGCGCAGGTGGTCGGCCGCAGCCCGGGGGACTTGCCGGCGGTGCTCGCGGCATTGCGGGCGCGTGTTGCGGGCCGCCCAATCGGCAAGACGCGGGTTGCTGCCAAGGCACTCGATGCGCTGGCGGTCGATCTGCGCGGCGCGCGCTTCGGCGTTGCGGTCTGGTCGGCGACGGAGCTCGACGTCCTTGCCATCGAAATGCTTTGTGGCCTGATCGACGACTTGAACGCCGAAACGCGCTTTGCCGGGCTTGCCCTGGCGCCGGATGACGATGCTATCGGCGTGATGCAGGTCTGCGGCTGGATGACCGGATTTCCCATGCGCACCGGCTTTGCGCGCGGCTATCCCGAGCACGACCCTTGGCGCTTCGACGCCGCGCGTCTCGTCGAGAGCGGGGAGGGCGACTGCGCGCTTTGGATTTCCGCCTACCGCCCGGCCGCGCCGCTGTGGCAGCGCAACGTGCCGACGGTGGCGCTTACGGCGCCGGGAGCGAACTTTCGCCACGCACCGCGCGTCCATATCGAGGTCGGCTGCCCCGGCACCGACCATGACGCCGTCGAACATTGCCCGCTCACCGGAACGCTCGTTCCGGTCGCGGCGACGAAGCCCGCCGGCACCATCTCGGTCGCGGACGCCATCACCCACATCGCCACGGCGCTGCCACCCGCCGGAGCATCGGCGTGTTGACGCGGATCATGGGAGGTCGCGTCATCGATCCCGCCGACGGGCGGGACGGCGTCGCCGACGTGTGGATGAGCGATGGACGGATCGTCGAGGCGCCGGCTGGCGAGGCCCGCGCCGACGACACCTACGACGCCGCAGGCAAGATCGTGATGGCAGGCGCGATCGACATCCATTCCCACATCGCCGGCAGCAACGTGAACACCGGTCGCTTGCTGCTGCCGGAATTGCATCGGGTGCCGTCACCGACACGCCCGCAGACGCCGTTGTCGAACGCGGCCTGGGGAACGTTCTGGACCGGCTGCCGCTATGCCGGCATGGGTTTTACGACGGTGGTCGAGCCGGCGGTGGCGCCCGATTATGCCCTCCACGCCCACCTCGAGCTCGCCGATATTCCGATCATCGACAAGGCGACCTTGTCGGTCCTCGGCAACGATGACTATCTGCTCAGCCTGATGCGCGCGGGAGAAAGCGCATCCGCCATTCGCGACTACGTCGCATGGACGCTGGCGACGACGCGCGCGCTGGGCATCAAGGTCGTCAACCCCGGCGGCGCAGTTGCCTTCAAGGCCAACCTGCGTCAATTTTCGTTCGATGACGTCGTGCCGTTCTACGGCGTGTCCTCGCGCGCAATCGTCAAGACATTGCAGCGCGCGGTGCATGAGCTCGGCGTGCCGCATCCGCTGCACGTGCATTGCAACAATCTCGGTCTTGCCGGTAATGCCGAGACCGCGCTCGCCACCATCGCCGCGTCCGAAGGACTGCCGCTGCATCTGGCGCATCTGCAGTTCTACGGTTACGGCAAGGAAGGCGAGCGTGGATTCTCCTCGGCCGGGGCGCGGCTGGCGGAGGCGGTGAACGCCGCCCGGAACGTGACCGTCGACGTCGGCCAGGTCATGTTCGGGCAGACCGTGACGATTTCTTCCGACGTGCTGCGTCAATTCAATGCCCGCAAGCAGGCGAGGCCGCGGAAGTGGCTGATTCTCGACGGCGACGCGAACGGCGGCGGCGTCGTTCCCTACGATTACCGCGCCGCGGACTTCTACAATGCGGTGCAGTGGTGCGTCGGGCTCGAGCTGTTCCTGCTGATCGATGATCCCGCGCGCGTCTTCTTCACCACCGATCACCCGAACGGCGCGCCATTCACAACCTATCCGGACATTTTCGCGCTGCTCATGGACCGGGAGCTGCGCGCGCAATGGATCGAGGCATTGCCGCCGGCGGTGAAGGAAGTGACGACACTTGCATCCATCAGGCGCGAGTATTCGCTCCACGAAGTCGCGACGATGACGCGCTCCGCGCCCGCGAAACTGCTCGGCCTGAAGGAGCGGGGCCATCTCGGCCCCGGAGCCATCGCCGACGTCGCCGTCTACTCGGACGAGGCGGATCGCGCGAAGATGTTCCGCGCGGCGGCGCTGGTCTTCAAGGACGGCGATCTCGTCGTTCGCAACGGCGAGGTGACGCACTATCGCTGGGGCCGTGCGCTCACGGTTGCGCCGGGACACGATCGCGCAATCGAACGCCGGATGCGGGACTACTACTCCGATCGCTACGGTTTGCCAGCCGATATGCTGGTGGCGGTGCCCGCCGCCGCGATCGGGCGGCCGAATGCTTTCGAACAGGTGCCATGCGCGCGATGATCGTCCGGGGCATACGCATCGACGACACCTTCGCGGAAGCCTTCACCATGCGCGCGACAGCGGTCATCATTACCGCCGACAGCGCGCGCTGGGCGCGCCAGGCGGCGGTCACCATGACCGGCTTCGCGACGTCGGTGATCGGCTGCGGATGCGAAGCCGGTATCGATAGCGAGTTGAGCCCGCGACGGACGCCGGATCGTCGGCCGGGTGTCCGAGTGCTTCTGTTCGCGGTCTCGACCGGCGAATTGCAGAAGCAGTTGCAAAATCGAGTCGGCCAATGCGTGCTCACCACCGCGAGCGCGGCCTGCTATGCGGGGCTCGAGGGCGAAGAGGCGCTCAAGCTCGGCAACGCGCTGCGCTTCTTTGGCGACGGCTGGCAGATTTCAAAACGTTTCGCCGGCAAGCGCTATTGGCGCGTCCCGGTCATGGACGGCGAATTCGTTTGCGAAGCGACGACCGGGCTGACAAAGAATGCGGTCGGCGGCGGCAACCTGTTGATCATGGGCCGGAGCGCGGAGACCACGCTGGCGGCGGCGGAGGCTGCGGTGAAAGCGATCGGCGCCCTACCCGACGCGATCACCCCGTTCCCCGGAGGCATCGTGCGGTCGGGGTCGAAGGTGGGGTCCAAATACAAGGCCAGCGCGTCCACCAACGAAGCCTATTGCCCGACGCTGCGAGGTGCGGTGAAGAGCGCCCTCGATCGCGACATCGGAGCGGTGCTCGAGATCGTCATCGACGGCCTGACAGCGCCCGCGGTCGCTGCCGCGATGCGGGCCGGCCTTGCGGCCATCATCAAGCTCGGGCCCAAGCGGGGCGCATTGCGCGTCGGCGCCGGGAACTACGGCGGCAAGCTCGGTCTGCATCATTTTCACCTCAAGGATCTCCTGCCGTGAAGCCGCTCGTGCTCGAGATGCGGATCGCTCCCGATCAGCGGCTCGACCTCTCGCCGCTGGTGCCGCATCGCCTGGCCGGAATGACGGTGGCGGAGATCCGAAAGCTTCCGCTGCAGACGACGCGCCAGCCGGTCGCGGTCGGGGACATCTTTCGCCTGCGCGTCGGTTATGGCGGGCGCATCCGCATCGAGGGTGCCACTGATCGGCTCGACCAGATCGGACAGGACATGGCCGACGGGGAGATCGTGGTGGTGGGGGAAGTGGGCAACCAGGCTGGGCGATCGATGCGCGGCGGCCGCCTGAGCATCAGGGGCAATGCCGGACACTGGACCGCGTCCGGTATGCGTGGCGGGCATATCGACATCGCAGGCTCTGTTGGCGACCGCCTTGGTGGACCGCTCGCCGGCGAGACGGCAGGAATGCGCGGCGGCGTTGTGGTGGTCAGAGGCGACGCCGGCGCGCGCGCCGGCGACCGCTTGCGCCGCGGCACGATCATCGTCGAAGGCCGGGCCGGTAACCATGCGGGCAGCCGGATGATTGCGGGCACATTGGTTTTGTGCCGACGCGCCGGGCGGCTTCCTGGCTACCTTATGCGTCGCGGCACCATCGTCCTGGCGGAGGGCTGCGAAGAGCCATCGCCGACATTTGTCGATTGCGGCGTGCACGATCTCGTGGCCTTTCGGCTGCTGGCGGCGTTCGTGAAAAACCACAGCAGCGCCGCCGCCTCCGCAATTCGCCTGCCGTTGCGGCGCTTCGCGGGCGACATGGCGGCGCTCGGAAAGGGCGAAATATTTGCGCCGCCGGAATAAACCGCGGCAGCCGACGGGCGTTGTATTGCGTATATTCAGCGGTGATTGGATCACCGATGGAGCATGCAAATGGGTTTGATCGAAATAGTCCTGACCGTGTGTGCATTATCGCCGCCCAATCAGTGCGAAGAGCAACACCTTCATTTCGCAGCGGATATGTCGCTCAATCAGTGCGTCATGAATGCAGAGCCCTATATCGCGCAGTGGATCGGCGAGCACCCCAAATGGATTGCGGTGCGCTGGCGCTGCGAATACGGCGGCGGCAAGGAGAAGACGTGATGCGCGCCGAGTTGCGCGCCAAACGCGACGCCTTTCTGCACAAGATCAAGTCCCGCCCCGCCGTCATGGGGGTTCTCAATCTGACCCCGGACTCGTTCTCCGACGGCGGCCGCTTCCAGGCCTTGGACGCGGCCGTTGCCCATGCGCAGGCCATGGTGACCGAAGGATGCGACATCGTCGATATCGGGGGAGAGTCGACGCGGCCGGCGGCCGTTGCCGTGCCCGAGGCGGAGGAACTGGCGCGGATCGAGCCGATCTTGACGGCGCTGGTGCGCCGTCTCGACGTGCCGCTCTCGATCGATACCTACAAGGCCGCCATAGCGGTGAGAGCGTGCGAGATCGGCGCGGTCATGGTCAACGACGTATGGGGATTGCAGAAAGATGCCGAGATGGCCGACGCGGTCGCGCAAACGGAGGCGGCGGTCGTCATCACCTACAATCGCGCCGAGCGGGATGGAGCGGTGGATATTTTCGAGGACATGCGACGTTTTTTCGATCGCTCGCTCGCGCTTGCGGCGAAGGCGGGCATCCGTCCGGAGCTAATCATCCTCGATCCCGGCATAGGCTTCGGCAAGACCACGCGTCAGAACGTCGAGGCATTGGCGCGCATTCCCGATCTCAAGGACTACGGGTTCCCGATCCTGGTCGGCGCCTCTCGCAAGGCGTTTCTCGGCTCCCTCACCGGCGACGGCGTCGAAGCGACGCCCATCGGAACGGTCGCCGTCAATCTGACGGCCGCCGCGGGCGGTGCTGCAGTCTTTCGCGTCCACGAGGTCGCCGCCAACGTCGCAGCGCTGAGGGTGTGGCAAGCCATCCACGGCGATACCCGCCGCTGAGGGGGACTTCACTGCGAGCAGTCGGTCAATTGCTTTTCCTCGACCGTGAACACGGCTGCGTCCTTCACCTCGATATCTCTGACCGTGCAGATGCGGCCGATCTTGTCGACGAGTTTGACGTCGTAGCGACCGGGCGCGATCCCGGTGATCCTCAAGCGCTCATCGTGGTCGACCGTTCCGTCGCGATCGTTTTCGCACTGGTTCTGGCCCCACGCATCCTTGCCCGCCGGCGAGATCCGAAGATCGGTGATCGTATGCAGGGTGAGATTCCAGAACCGGATGCCGCGGCGATCCTGCGCTGCGGCCGCCGAACCGATGAACGCGAGAACAGTCGCGGTCAGCGGCAGCCACCGCATGCTCGAACCCCCGTGAGATCGCGTGTCCGACACTGCGCAATGCAAGCGCGCATTCATTCGCGCAGCATGCGCTCGATATTCTTGGCTTTGTCGAAATTCTTGGCCTTTTCGAGCCCGACTGGAGCCACCAGCCGCGCGGATGCGAGGTCCGCCGCGAGGAAGTCGGCGCCGGCAATGGTGGCCCCCGTGAGATTGGCGCCGCCCAACTGGGCGCCCTGGAGCGAGGCGTTGGTCAGGTCGGCGTGTTTGAGGGAGGCGAATTCGAGGTCCACGCGCGCGAGGTCGGCATCGCGCAGGATAGCGCGCTCGAGATTGGCGGATTTGAGCACGGCGCGCATGAGTCCCATGGATTGGTTCTTCATGTCGGCGCCCAGATCGGCCCCGGTGAGCACCGCGCCGACGAGACTCGCCCCGGTCAGGTCGGCTGCAATGCGCGCCCCGGACAGATCGGCTCCGTCGAGCCTTGCGCGCTGCATCTGGGCGGCAAAGAGGCTCGCACCCTTGAGGCTCGCGCGGCTGAGGTCGGCCTGCAGCAGCCAAGCCTGGTCGAGTATGGCCCGGTCGAGCTTGGCATCGGTGAGTTTGGTTCCATTGAGCCGCGCAGCGCGCAAGAGCGCGCCGGAGAGGTCGAGTCCGGACAAATCGAGGCCCGAGAGTCTCTTCCCGCTGAAGTCGGCCGGCCGTGCGGGCGATGCTGCCGCGACTGCGGCCTCCACGTCGGCGCGCGTCATTTCCGCCGTCATCATCTCCGGTGACGTCAGATCGACATGCCGCATCATGTCCTGCGCCGCCGCGGGAGCGGCGGACAGAAGCACCCAAGCCCCCATCGCGAGGCCGCAAATCGATGCGCGTCTCATCGTCCAGCCCTGCTTCGGTCCGGCTGATAGCGAGCCGGGGTCTAGGCCGGCCGTGGCTCGTGAAGCCTCGGTCTTGCGCAGGGTATCCATGCGCGATCGTGCCTCCCGATCACATTCACGCGACCTCGTCGCGCCAACGGGTCGAATCAACCACTTCGGCGAGCCGTGGCCGACTTGGCGCGCATTGCAGCCCCTATGGCGCGGCTGGCCCGGCGCGTAGAATTGCACTGTGGATCATCGTTGACGACACATGAATTTGATGGCTCGCATACCCGGCTTCGGCGTGTTCGTTGTGGCCGCCGCCGTGACGGCAATGGCCGACGCTGCCGACCTCAACGACTACCCGACCGCGGCGCGGGCCGACTACGTCTTCGCCTGCATGAAGACCAACGGGGACACGCGACACGCGCTGGAGCAATGCTCCTGCTCGATCGACGTGATCGCATCGATCGTGCCCTACGATCGCTATGTGGCGGCAGAAGCCATCCTGAGCCTGTCGCAGGTGCCCGGCCGTTTCGGCGCCATGTTCCGCTCCCCCGAGCAGGCGAAGATCGCGACCAACGATCTCAGGCGTGCGCAGGCCGAAGCCGAGGTCCGCTGCTTTTGATGCTGGCGGCGCGCTACATCTCGGATGCCTGGAACGGCCACGCGCCCTTGAAGACGCGGTTCTGCGTGTCGGTGATTTCGACACGAAACGGCTTCGAGCCCCGCGGCGCGAAGGTGAAGCGGATACTGGGATCCTCCGAAATCGCGATGCTGCCTTGCACGGCGAGCAGCAATGCGTCGCCCTGCCAAATCTTCACGCTCTCGACGAAATAGGCCGGGGTGTAGAGCCGCGAGATCTGGTCCATTTGCAGTCCGGAATGGTTCGGATGACGGATCATGATCTGGACTTCGTTGCCGGCTTCGACCCGCTTGCCAAATTGTCTGAACCGAAGCTGACCGAGCCCGGCTTGCTCGGCATTCTTGGTCGCGGGAGCCGAGCAGCCCCCCGCGGCCTTCACATAGGTCTTGACCACGTAAAGCTTGCCGTCGCTGAGCTCGGCCACCGCATGCACGTTGGTATAGGAATTGACGCGCACGCGGGTCGAGATCGACGAAACGACCGCATCCGCTCCGATATTGAAGGTCGCGGCCACCGGGGCGGGGTTCTCATCGATCACGATCGTGATCGCGTTGACGCGGCGCGGGTCGTCGGGCGGCAGCGTCGCGCGCACGGTCACGGGAACGATCGCGGCGTCCTCGGCGCGGGCGGGCATTTCGATCGCGATCAGGCCGGCGCCGTCGGCGAGCGGCCGGCCGTTAAACACCTGATTCGCAAGTTGCGGCCACGGATCGTCGCGGGCGGTGTCCTGCGCGGCGGCGGAAGCGGCGGCCCCGCTCCAGAGGGCGAAGCCGGTTGCGGCCGCGCATGCGATGCGAGCGATGTGTCCCGTCACCGTGTTCCTCCGTCGTCGCCGAGCGCAAGCCGCGCGCCGCATGCCTCACTCCCATTCGAGCTCGGCGAATGCCGCCGTGGCGTTGCGGGCATTATACTCCCCGAACAGTTTCCAGCGATCCTTTTCATCCAGCGCGGCACGCTGCGCCGCGCTGGCGAGCGGCACGCCGCGCGCGATCAGGCCGCGAATGTCCTTGGTCAGATGCTCGAGATAGCGCCGTTGTGCTTGCAACGCGCCCGGCCAGTCCTCGATGACCGGCCCATGACCGGGCACGACATGACGGGCCGGGATGCGGGCGAGCGCATCCATCACCGTCAGCCATCCCAGCAGGCGTCCGTCGAGCACCGGCACGTGCTGCGTCACGACAAGATCGCCGGCGAATAAGGTCCCGGAGGTATCGTCCAGCACCGTGAGATCGTTGTCGGTGTGGGCCGCCTCCCACGCCTTCAGCGTCAGGACGCGCCCTCCGAGATCGAGCTTCGTTTCATCCTCGACCACCCGTATCGGGGGGATGATCTTGACGGCGGCCATGATTTGTACTCCCAGCAGCTTGCGGTATTTCTCGAGGTAGAACTGTCCGCGCTCGCTCAGCGCCCGCGGCAAGTTTCGATGGCCGACGAAGATTGCACCCTCGTTCTCGAATGCTGCATTGCCGAAGATGTGGTCGGGATGCGCGTGGGTGTTGATGACGTATCGGATCGGCGCGGTCGTGCGCGCGCGGATCGCCGCACGCAGCCGCTGCCCCTCCCGGACGCTGCCCCCGGTGTCGATCACCGCGACGGCATCGTTACCGACGACAAATCCCAGATTCGCGATGGCGCCTTCGTTGTCGGGGGTCATGAGCGCAAGGGCGCCCGTATGCACAAAGATCCCGCTCGCGATTTCGGTCACCGCCAGGGGCGGCAGGGGCGGTTGTGCATGGGCAACGACATGCACGGCGCCGGTCGTGAGCATCAACGTTAGGCCGAAGGCGGCGAGCCGGTGAGCCATGCTATGTCCCTGTCCATCGAGCGCGTCAGATTCCGGCATTCGGAAAACACGAATTATGATCGTTAATAAGACGTCGCGATCATGCCCGCGGCCGCCGGGTGTGGCGAGGTGAAGCACGCGCGCGTGTTTTTTGTTGCGGTCGGCCAACGGCAAGCATAGACTTTCGGCACGGTTTCCGGCTTCAAGGACGTCGGGTCGACGGGAATCCTGACGTTTCTTCGTAAGCTAGGCGGGGCATCGAGCGCATGTGCCCCTTGTGCCTCGCAACGCTGTGACACGCTGCCGGAAGCTCTTCCCAATCAAACGGGTGCCGACCCGCGGCACGGTGGGTGTTCGCGTGTCGGTCAACCCGCGACAATGGTCGTAGGGAGGACTCTGATGCGCAATTTCCTGCTCACAACCTGCTTCGGCGCCGTTGCAGCTTTCGCTGCCGGCGCTGCTCATGCGAACGACGAACTCATCAAGATGTCGCAGAACCCGAAGGAATGGGTGATGCCGACAGGAAATTACGCCAACCATCGCTACTCTTCGCTCAAGCAGATCACGGCCGACAATGTCGGCAAGCTGCAGGTGGCATGGACGTTCTCGACCGGCGTTCTGCGTGGCCATGAAGGCGGGCCGCTCATCATCGGCGACGTCATGTACGTCCATGGGCCGTTCCCGAACCCGGTCTACGCGCTCGACCTCAACCACGACGCCAAGATCTTGTGGAAATACGAGCCCAAGCAGGATCCGAACGTCATCCCCGTGATGTGTTGCGACACGGTCAACCGTGGGCTGTCCTATGCCGACGGTAAGATCTTCCTGCACCAGGCCGATACCACGCTCGTCGCGCTCGACGCCAAGGACGGCAAGGTCGTGTGGCAGATGAAGAACGGCGATCCGTCGAAAGGCGAAACCGGTACGTCCGCGCCGATGGTGATCAAGGACAAGGTCCTGGTCGGGATTTCGGGCGGCGAGTTCGGCGTGCAGTGCCACGTGACCGCCTACGACATGAAGACCGGCAGGCGCGTGTGGCGCGCCTATTCGGAAGGGCCGGATGACCAGATCCTGGTTGATCCCGTGAAGACCACCGATCTCGGCAAACCGGTCGGCAAGGACTCGAGCCTCAAGACCTGGCAAGGCGATCAGTGGAAGATCGGCGGCGGCTGCACCTGGGGCTGGATCTCGTACGATCCCCAGCTGAACCTCGTCTACTACGGCGCGGGCAACCCCTCGACCTGGAATCCGAGCCAGCGGCCGGGTGACAACAAGTGGTCGATGACGATCTTTGCGCGCAATCCCGACACCGGCATGGCCAAGTGGGTCTATCAGATGACCCCTCACGACGAGTGGGACTATGACGGCGTCAACGAGATGATCCTCACCGATCAGCAGATCGGCGGCCAGCCGCGCAAGCTGCTGACGCACTTCGATCGCAACGGATTGGGATACACGCTGGACCGCGACACTGGCGAACTGCTCGTGGCCGAGAAGTACGATCCGAAGGTCAACTGGACCAGCGGCGTCGACATGAACAAGTCGTCGCCGACCTACGGCCGGCCGAAGGTCCTGCCGCAGTATTCGACTGAGAAGCAGGACGTGAACGTGAAGGGCATCTGCCCGGCCGCGCTCGGCACCAAAGACGAGCAGCCGGCGGCCTATTCGCCGGACACCGGCCTGTTCTACGTACCGACCAACCACGTGTGCATGGACTACGAGCCGTTCCGGGTAAGCTACACGGCGGGTCAGCCCTATGTCGGGGCGACGCTGTCGATGTATCCGCCCCCCGGCGACAGCAATATGGGCAACTTCATCGCCTGGGACGGCAAGACCGGCAAGATTGTTTGGTCGGTTCCCGAGCAGTTCTCGGTGTGGTCGGGGGCCTTGGCGACGGCCGGCGGCGTGGTCTTCTACGGCACGCTCGAAGGCTATCTCAAGGCCGTCGACGCCAAGACCGGTAAGGAGCTCTACAAGTTCAAGACGCCGTCCGGGATCATCGGCAACGTCACCACCTACGAGCATGGCGGCAAGCAATACGTCGCGATCCTCTCCGGCGTCGGCGGCTGGGCAGGCATCGGTCTCGCCGCCGGCTTGACCGATCCCACCGCCGGCCTCGGCGCTGTGGGCGGCTATGCGGCCTTGAAGAACTACACCTCGCTCGGCGGCCAGCTCACGGTATTCGCGCTGCCGTGAAACTGACCTGGTCGGCCGCAAACTGAGCCGAAGGGCTCCCCCCGGCCGTCCGCCACAAGCCCCCTGCACCCAAGTCGGCCCGTGCCGACTTGGGCAGCAGCACAAACCCCGATCTCGGCAACCCCGAGATCGGGAGGGTTGCGTCGCTTCGGCCTCGACGCCCGGTCAGCGTAAAGGGACATGCTCGTGAGACATTTCATCGCGGCTATCGTCCTGGCCGGATGCCTGTTTGCTGTCGGCGCAGAGGTCGTGTTCGCCGATGGGTCCGGCGACCCGGCGGCCGTCAAGAACGAGGACGGGAAATATTACGACAAGGACGGCAATCCGACCTACAAGGTGCAGAGCGACGGCACCGTGGATTGGTTCACCTATTCAGGCTACCGCCGTTACCACTCCGACTGCCATGTGTGCCACGGCCCCGACGGCGAAGGCTCGACCTATGCCCCTGCGCTCAGCAATTCGTTGAAGACGATCAGCTATCCCGACTTCGCCAATGTGGTGGTCAACGGACGCAAGAACGTCAACACCGCACAGGAAAGCGTGATGCCGGCGTTCGGCACCAATCCGAACGTCATGTGTTATCTCGACGACATCTTCGTTTATCTCCGAGCCCGCGCTAATGGCGCCATTCCTCGCGGACGGCCGCAGAAGCATGAAGACAAGCCCGAGTGGGTCTCGAAAGTGGAGGAAAGCTGCCTTGGGCAGCGCAGCTGAGCACTGTCGCGTGCGGGAGCGCCCGCTTGTCTGGTCGCGTCGGTCCGCGCGATTGCTCCGCGGGAAATCGGCCGCCATCGCGAGACTGGCGGTCGGTGGTTGGGTGGCGCGGCTCGGTCTCTGCGCCATTGGCGCAGGGACGGTCGCTGGCGCATTCTTGCTCGGATGCTTGTCAGCGCAGGCACAGGAGCGGCCACAGTCGTCGCTCGAGCTCATCGATCCCAAATTGCTGCGAGTCTGCGCCGACCCGCACAACATGCCGTTCTCGACCGACAAGGGCGAGGGATTCGAGAACAAGGTCGCTGAACTCTTTGCCGATAAGTTGGGGAAGGGTTTGGCCTATGCTTGGTACCCGCAGGCCACAGGTTTCGTGCGCAACACGCTCGCCGCGCACAAATGCGACGTCATCACGGGCGCTCCGCAGGGAGACGATCTCGTTCAGGTCACGAACCCGTATTACCGCACGGCCTACGCGCTCGTGTTCAAGCGCGGCAGCGGCCTCGACGGCGTCGATACGCTGGAGGATCCGCGCCTCAAGGACAGGCGCATCGGGATCGTGGCGGGCACGCCTCCCGGCAACAACATGGCGATCAATGGACTGATGGCCAAGGCGAAGCCGTATCCGCTCGTGGTCGATACTCGCGTCGACTCCTCGGCCGCAGCGATGATGCGCGATCTCGATGCCGGGGTGATCGATGCGGGCGTCCTGTGGGGACCGATGGCCGGATATTACGCGCAACAGGCGAATTCCGCGACGGCCGTGGTTCCGCTGGTCAAGGAGACCACCGGTCCGCGCCTCGCGTACCGCATCGCAATGGGCGTCCGGTTTGCCGACCAGGACTGGAAGCGTCTACTCAATCGCCTGATTGCGGAGAACCAGCCCGCCATCAACAAGCTCCTGCTGAGCTTCGGCGTGCCGCTGCTCGACGACAACGACCGACCCATCGCCGCGGATGCGCCGGCCAAGTAGATGACGATCTTCAAGCTTGCCGGCGCGGTTGCGCTCGGCTTCGTGGTTCTGGGCGCCCCTTCTGCGTCCTGCGAAGATCGAGCGCCGCCCGAGCCCGAGCACTATCGCAGCGACGACTACCGCGCCCCGACGCCCAGGACACTGCGGGGTGCCCGGGTGCTCACCACCGCGCAGGCCGAAGCGCTGTGGCGAGCCGGGACCGCGGCCTTCGTGGACGTGATGCCGCATGTCCCGCGCCCGGTCAATCTTCCCGCCGGAACGCTTTGGCGCGAAAGGCTGCGGCACAATATTCCCGGCAGCATCTGGCTCGCCGACACCGGTTACGGCGCGCTCGCGGCGAGCACGGAGGACTATTTCAAGGCCGGCCTGGAGCGGATCACGGACGGCAACTCCGCCAAGCCGCTCGTGATCTACTGTCAGCGCGATTGCTGGATGTCGTGGAACGCCGCCAAGCGCGCGGTCGCGTTGGGCTATACCGGTGTCGCTTGGTATCCCGACGGCACCGACGGCTGGCATGAAGCCGGACTCGCGCTCAGCGAGGCCACTCCCGCGCCGCGTCCGTCCGAGTGAGTTGACCCGCGCGCCGCGAGTGACCAGCGAACGGGCCGGCGATCCGGATGGCATTCGCATCGCGAGGGCAGGGCAGGAGGCCGGTCCGCAACGGTGGAGGCGATCGTCGCAACGTCCCCAGTGCTATTCGAGCGATTGCGCAATTGCACGGGCGAGCGCGAACAGCCGCCGCTCGATGATCACCGGCACCTCGCAGACGTACCCGATGGTCTTCTGCCGCTCGTCGAAAATGCGCGTCTCCCACTCGATGCGGCCGGCCAGCTCGTCGAGCTTGTCCTCGTCATGGCCGGGCTTGTCCTGGAGCTCCCGAAGCTGGAGCACCGTCGATCGGATCTCGTCGGCGAATTGCTTTTGCCGGCGGGAGAAGCGTTCGATCCCGTTCATCACTTCGCTGCGCTGGCGATTGAGCGTGTCGAACAGCCCGGCGAAGATGAGCTTTGCCCTCTGCTGCCGCTCGGCTGCGCTGCCCGTGATTGCGTCGGCGATCGTCTTCTCGGCGTCCTGGAGCGGCGTGCGGCGTGCCGCTAGCCGCGCGACGATCTCCTTGATGGCGGGGTCGTCCGCCCAAGCGGTGCCGACATCGTCGATCGGCGGGCCCGTCCATACCGCGGCGACGGAAAGTTCCGGTACCTTGATCTGGTTGCACGGCCAGTCGGGATGGCGCGGATCGGCGGCGAGCGCGGCACACGGCACAGCGAGGCCAAGGGCAGCAGCAACGGCGAGCACACGATATTTCATACAGCGCCTCCCGCCTCGCCGCGCCGGGCGAGAAGGCCTCGCGACGGATCGTAGGCGAGAATCGCCCCAATCATGAACAGCGCCGTACATCCCGCGACCACCGCGAGCGAGATCCAATTGATCTGCAGGTAGAGCGCAAAGCGCACCAGCTCGACCGCATGGGTGAAGGGATTGAGCTCGCATACATAGTAAAGCAACGGGCTGCCTTCCTTTACGCGCCACAGCGGGTAGAGCGCGGACGAGGCGAAGAACATCGGGAAGATCACGAAGTTCATGACGCCGGCGAAGTTTTCGAGCTGCTTGCTGACCGACGACATCAACATGCCGAGCGCGCCCAGCATGAGGCCCGACAGCACCAGCGCCGGCAATACCGCGACGTATCCGAGAGGCGGCGGCTCGATGTCCCAGAACCAGGCTATGGCGAGAAAGGTGTAAACCTGCGGCAGCGACACCGCCATGCCGGCAATGAGCTTGGATGAGAGCAGGTACCAGCGCGGCAGCGGGCTCACCAGCAGCGTCCGCATATTGCCCATTTCACGATCGTAGACCATCGACAGCGACGACTGCATGCCGTTGAACAGTTGGATCAACAGCATCAGGCCCGGTGTGATGTAAACCTCGTAGAGGACGTAGGTTTCGTAAGGCGGGATGATCGACACCCCGAGCACCTGGCGGAAGCCCGCAGCGAAGATGAACAACCATACCAGGGGGCGAACGAGCGCGGCGACGAAGCGCTCGCGCTGGTGCAGGAAGCGCAACCCCTCGCGCCAAACGATTCCCTTGAGGCAGACCGCATATTGCGCCAGCGAGAAGCCGGTCGGCCGCGCATAGGTCGCCACGTCGGCGGTCATGAGGCCTCGCTCGCGGAAGGCGACGGAAGTTCCTGCGTCAGGCGCGTGAACGCGGCCCGGACATCGTGCGCCCCCGTGGCCGCCACCACGCGTGTCACCGGGCCATGTGCCAGAACACGCCCGTGATGCAACACGACGACATCGTCCTCATCCGCGACCTCGTCGATCAAGTGCGTGGCCCAAAGCACCGAGACGCCTTCCGCGATCACCAGCCGGCGTACCTGGCCGAGAATATCGGCGCGCGACTTGATGTCGAGGCCGACAGTCGGCTCGTCCAACACGAGCAGGCGCGGCCGGTGCAGCAGAGCGCGGGCGATCTCGACGCGCCGCATCTGGCCGCCGGAAAGGTTGCGCACCTTGTCGTGAGCACGGTCGGCGAGCGCGATGCGGGCGAGGACGTCGTCGGCACGCTTACGGCCTTCGCGTTTTCCGATGCCGTGCAGGGCCGCATGGTAGGTGAGGTTCTGGATGACCGAGAGATCGAGGTCGAGCGTGCGCGGCTGGAACACCACGCCGATCAGGCGCAACGCTTCGCTCGCCGCCCGTTCGACATCGTGGCCGAAGATGCGGATGCGACCGCGCTGGACGGCGTAAAGGCGCGTCATCAGCGAGAACAAGGTGCTCTTACCCGCCCCGTTGAGGCCGAGAAGAACCGCGAATGTCGATGGTGCGATGGCGAAGCTCACTTCGTCGAGCGCCTGCCGGGCACCGTAGAAGTGGTTGACGCCTTCGATAGTGACGGCGGCGGGCTCGATGGTGTTTATCGCGTGCATCATGAACCGCGCCGCCCGGAAAAGACCACGTTCAACGCCCCGAGATTGCAACTCCCCACGGCAGCTCGCCGACCTGGATGCTCTTGATCACCTTGAGATTGGCGACATCGATGATCGATATGTCGTTCGAGACGCCGTTGGTGGTGAGAAGATATTTCTCGTCCGGGGTGAATGCCAGCTGCCAGACGCGCTGGCCGACGAGAAGATATTTCTGCACCGTGTGCGTCAACCCGTCGATCACGGCGACGCGATTGGCGGGTCCGAGCGCCACGAACCCGGTCTTGCCGTCCTTCGTGAGCTTGATGCCGACCGGCTGGATGGCTTCCTTGCGCAGCCCGGGAATGTCGAAGGCGATCTTCTTCGTCACGGAGTGCTTGGCGGGGTCGATGACGCTGACCGTGCCGCCGACCTCGGACGATACCCAGAGTTCCGAGCCGTCCTGCTTGAACTCGGCGAAGCGGGGGCGGGCATCGACCAGTACGTTGGCGACGATTTGGTGCGTGGAGGTCTCGATGAAATGCGCCATGTTGGTCGTTTCGGAGGTGTTGACCAGGACCTTGCCGTCCGGGCTGATCCCCATGCCCTCCGGCTCGACGCCGACTTGCACTTCGCCGAGGGGGACGCGCTTCTCCATGTCGATGATAGTGACGGTATTGGCGTCCTCGTTGGCCACGTAGAGGAGTTTTCCGGTCGGGTCCAGCGTGAACAGCTCGGGGTCGGGTCCGGAAGGCAACGTGGCCACGATCTCGTGCGTGCCGGTGTCGATCATTTGAATGGTGTCGTCGTCGCCCACGGCCACCAGCAGGAATTTTCCATCCTTTGTCAGTTCGATGCCGCGTGGTCGCTGGCCGACCTTGATCGTCTTCACCACCTGGAACTTGTCTGTGTCGACCACGCTGACGGTGTTGCTTCTCTCGTTCGACACATAGGCGGTAAAGCCGCTCGCCGAGGTCGCGAGCAGGCCGAGAATCATGATGCCGAGCAGGCTAGCGCGCCACATCCCCGCCGTTCCGATCATTGCTATTTGAGCTTGCATTTGCTTTCGGGCCGGTCGAAGCCGAGCGTGTCCAGCTCCGAAAACTGATGCTGAAATCCCTCCTGGGGGGATACCGAGACGATCATCCGGCCGTCGGTCAGCAGAATGGGTTGGCGCAGTTGCAGGTTCCAGTCACGCAGCGTCAGGCGTTGGCCCTTGAACGCGGCCAAAGCGAAGTCGGGACCCTTGAGGAAGTCGAACATCGCTTTCGCATCCGTCGAGCGCGTTCGCGAAGCACTCTCGCCGATCATGCGCACGGCGGACCATGCCTGCATGTCGCGCGCGGTCATGTGCCGCGCAAACCGCTTGACGAAGCGTTCCTGCAACTGCACCGCTCCCCACTGATCGTGCGAGGCATCCCAACTGGTCGGGATGAGGCCGGCGGACCCCGCCACGGGTCTCGGATCCCAGGTCCGGTATGGCAGGTAGGGGGCAAAAACATCGCTCTCGTCCGCGGCCACCAGCACATCGTAAGCCGGTACGCCCTGCGTGAACACCGGCAGTTGCCGCTGAATCTGCACGACGCCGCTGTCGGTCCTACGCGCCCCGCCGGTATCCTCGAACACCTTCTCCTGGACGATCCGCGCCCCGAACCGCTTGGCCGCCCGTCGCAGCGCGTCGGCATAAAGCTTGTCCTTGGGGTGGGAGCCCGCCACGAGCAGCCATCTGCGCCATTGTTTCCACACGAGATATTGCGCCAGGGCGTCGGCCAGCATCGAGCGCGTCGGTGCGGTGTGAACGACGTTGGCGCGGCAGTCTTCTTCGCGCAGACGATCGTCGGTCGCACCCACGTTGAAGAACACGAGGCCGTGTGGTCGGCCGGCGTCGGCAGCCTTGACCAACGCCTCCGCCTCGAGATCGGCGACGATCAGGGAGACGCCGCGCTCGGCGAGCGCGATCGCGGCGCCCGCGGCATCGCCGCCGTCGTCGAGTCGTATCTCGTCCAACGAATAGTGCTGGTTCAAGAACTTGCCGGTGGTGTTGTTGTCGTCGATGGCGAGGAGGGCGCCGGCGACGCCGTTGTTCTCCGCCGGTATGTCGATCAGCGACAGGCGGGTCTTCGACTCCGTGCGCTTCAGATACCCGAGCTTGATTTCGGCGGGATCGGCCCAGGCGCACGTCCACGTGAAGAGAAGAGCGCCGGCCAGCAGGAGGCGGATCAAAGGAACACTCCGCTCAGTGTAAGGGTGGGCGGATGACACGGCCGTTCTTTGTTTAAATCATGATAGGTTCTACTATGTTAGGCGAGACGCGGCGGATGCAGGATGCGGCGGATCGCCTGTCCGTCGGGCTCGACGAAAGATTGTGCGCGGTTCCGGAAGCGGTACTTGCGTCCAGGCTGCATGGCGGTGTTATATTACCATCTCCTTGCCCAGGTGTCATAATGACCTTGCTGCTCGCAAGCGTGACCGGACCGGATGAAGCCGCGGTCGTGCTCGCGCATGATGCCGACATCATCGACTTGAAGGACCCATCGCGAGGTGCGCTGGGAGCGCTTGATCCGGCCGCGGTACGCGCGACCGTGGCGGCGGTTGGCGGACGACGGCCGGTGAGCGCGGTCACCGGCGACCTTCCGATGGAACCGGACGTGATCGCCGCGGCGGTTGCGCGCATCGCCGAGACCAAAGTCGCTTACGTCAAGGTCGGCTTGTTTCCCGGCCCGCGACGGCGGGAGTGTATTCGCGCGCTATCGTCGCTGGCGTCCCGGACCAGGATCGTAGGCGTGATGTTCGCCGACCGCGAAGCCGATAACGGCCTGCTCGAGGTCATGGCCGAAGCGGGCTTTGCCGGTGCGATGCTCGATACCGCCGACAAGGGCGCGGGCCGCCTCATGGACTGCATGGACGTCGCCGCGTTGCGCGTCTTCGTCGGCGCGTGCCGGCAGCACGGTCTGATGGCGGGCCTCGCCGGTTCGCTCGAGGCGCCCGATGTTCCGCGGCTGCTTCTGCTGGAGCCGGACTATCTCGGTTTCCGTGGCGCGCTTTGCGTCGGGCGCGACCGGACCGCCCGCATCGATCCCGCATCGATCGCGATCATTCGCGAGCTCATTCCCCTTGACGCCCGCAGTGCGGCCGCGCGCGACCCCGAGACGACGCGGATGGATTACCGGCTGCTGGCGGCGCGGGGGTATTCGCTAGCTCCGGATGACGGCGATTGCGCAACCGATCACATTTTCGTCCGCGATTTCGTGCTGCCGGCCCGCATCGGCGCCTATGCGCGCGAGCGGGCGAAGGCGCAGAACGTTCGCTTCAATGTCGACGTCAAGGTGCGCCGGATCGGGCACGGGGTGGAAGACATGCGCGACGTATTCTCCTACGACGTCATCACCGACGGCATCAGGATCATCGTCGCGCAGGAGCACATCGACTTTCTCGAGAGCCTCGCCGAGCGTGTCGCGGCCTCGGTGCTCGGCCATCCGCGCGCGGTCAGCGCGACGGTCCGGGTCGAGAAGCTCGACGTCGGGCCGGGCGCGGTGGGCGTGGAGATCATGCGCGAGCGGCCCGCCGACGTGGCGAGGGTCCACCACCTCTACCCTGCCGCGACCCGGCAGCCGAAAGCCGCAGAGTGAATGCGCGGCGCCGCTGCTCCGACGGTCGTCAAGCTCGGTGGCAGCTACGCCTTCTCGCGCGCGCTGCAACGCTGGATCGACGCCATCGCGGCATGTGCGGGGCGCGTCGTCGTGGTGCCGGGAGGCGGCCCGTTCGCCGAAACCGTGCGGATCGCGCAGCCGCAGATGGGCTTCGACGACCGCGCCGCTCACGAGATGGCGTTGCTCGGCATGGACCAGTACGGCTGCGCACTCGCCAATCTCGGAGCCGGATTGCAGCTTGCCGCCTCCGCGACGGCCATCCGGCGCGTGTTGCTTGGTGGCGGCGTGCCGGTCTGGTCGGCCTCGCCGATGCTGCGCCACGCCAAGGACGTTCCGTGGTCGTGGGACGTGACAAGTGATAGTCTGGCGGCCTGGCTCGCGGGCAAGATCGGCGCGAAGCGCATGCTGCTGGTCAAGCATGTCGAGCCGCCGGCGGGCCCGCTACGCGCGGCCGACCTCGTGGCGGAGGGCTTGGTCGATCGGGCTTTTCCGGGCTTCCTACGCGCGAGCGGCGCTCGAGCCTTCATCACCGGCCCGAGCGGCCATGCGACGGCCGCGGTCGCCCTGCGCAACGGCGGGATCGCCGGCGCCGCGATCGAGCTGGATTAGCTGCACGTTCCTGCGTTGGGCGCTCTCACCATGGCCAAGGTCAAAACGCCGCGCTGGGGCTGGGCGCTCACCGGGTCGGGACATTTCTTCAAGGAATGCCTCGTTGCCATCCGCGCGCTCGAGGAGGTTGACCTGTTCGTCAGCCGGGCTGCCGGCGAGGTGCTTCGCATGTACAAGCAGGATCTGAGCCTGCCCAAGTCCGCGCGCATCTTCCGCGACACGACGGCGAGCTCGCCGCCGGTCGGATACTTCTATTACGGCGTCTACCACACGCTGGTACTCGCGCCGGCGACGTCGAATACGGTGGCGAAATGCGTCTACGGTATTTCCGACAATCTTGCCACCAACGTGTTCGCGCAGGCCGGCAAGTGCCGGGTCCCGACCATCGTCTTCGCCTGCGACACCGCGCCCGAGCTCGAGACCGAGGCGCCGAAGGGCATGGTCAAGGTCTACCCGCGCCGCATCGATCTCGAGAACACCGAGCGGCTGAAGGCGTTCGATGCAACCCAGGTGGTCGAGTCGCTGACCGACCTCGAACGGGCCTTGACGCGCCGCCAGCGCGAGCTCGCAGGGCATGGTTGAACGCGTCCTCTTCCTCACCGGTCATCTCGCCCGACCGCGGCTCGAAAAGGTGCTCGCCAGCCTCGGCCAGGTCGCCTTCGAATGGTCGGTATTCGATGTCGGCGTCAAGGTCGCCGCTTTGATGACCGAGGCGATCATCGTGCGCCGCCTGCCGCGCCCGGTGGCGGCCGAGCGCGTCATGGTGCCCGGCCGCTGCCGCGCCGATCTCGACCGCCTCAGCGCCGAATTCGGCGTCCGCTTCGAACGGGGGCCGGAGGAATTGAAGGACCTGCCGGCTTATTTCGGCAAGCATGGCCGCGACCTCGACCTGTCCCGCCATGACATGCGCATCTTCGCCGAGATCGTCGACGCCTCCGCCCTGAGCGTCGAGGCGATTCGCGCGCGCGCCACGGCCATGCGCGCGGCGGGGGCCGACGTGATCGATCTCGGCTGTCTGCCGGACACGCCCTTCCCGCATCTCGAGAATGCCGTGCGTGAGCTCAAGGCTGCAGGCCTCGCGGTCAGCGTCGACTCCGCCGCAACCGACGAGCTGCGCCGCGGCGGCAAGGCCGGCGCCGATTTTCTGCTCAGCCTCACGGAAGGCACGCTCGACGTCGCGAGCGATACCGGGGCAACACCCGTCCTCGTTCCCGCCACGCACGGCGACGTGCCATCGCTGCTCCGCGCGGCCGAGGCCGCGGACAAGCGCGGGATTCGCTCGGTCCTCGATCCGATCCTCGATCCGATCCATTTCGGCTTCATGGCCTCGCTGCAACGCTACGCCGACGTGCGGCGCGCCTTGCCGGAAGCGGAGATGCTCATGGGGACCGGCAATCTCACCGAGCTCACCGACGCCGATTCCGGGGGCGTCACGGCAACGCTGCTGGGGATTTGCTCCGAGCTCCGCATCGGCAATGTCCTGGTCGTCCAGGTGAGCCCGCACACTCGCCGCACCATCCAGGAACACGACGCGGCACGGCGCATGATGTTCGCCGCGCGCGAAGATGGCGGCCTGCCGCGGGACTATGGCGGCGCGCTGGTGCAGCTGCATGATCGGGCGCCGTTTCCGAACACGCCGCAGGAAATCGCCGAGCTCGCCGCGCAGGTCAAGGACGCCAATTTTCGCATCGAAACCGCCGAGGACGGCATTCATGTCTACAACCGAGATGGGCATCACGTCGCGCAGGATGCGTTCGCGCTGTTTCCCAAGCTCGGTGTCGCGGACGATGCACCGCACGCGTTTTATCTGGGTGCTGAACTGATGAAGGCCGAGCTCGCATGGCGGCTGGGCAAGCGCTACGCCCAGGACGAGCCGCTCGCTTGGGGCTGTGCGGCCGACCGGTTGGCCGAAGACCTCACCCGCCTGCGCGCCGCCGGCCACACGCTGCGTGGGCGGCGCTCCGAGAGCTGACGCCATGCCGATGATCCGCGAGACCATCCTGACGACCGTAGGGAGCGAGGGCCGCGTGCATATCGCACCGATCGGCATCATCGCCGACGGCGAGGGATGGATCGTCGCCCCGTTTCGCCCTTCGACCACGCTCGACAATCTCGCCGCCGTACCATTCGCGGTTGCGAATCATACCGACGACGTCCGCATCTTCGCCGGCTGCTTGACCGGGCGGAATCAGTGGCCGACCACCGCGTCCGACGGCGTTCCGGTGCCGCGGCTGGCGTGTGCGCTGGCGCACGTCGAACTGGCGGTGGTGGATGTGACCGAACACGAGCAGCGGCCGCGCTTTCGCTGCAGCGTCGTGACCCGCAGGTCGCACGCGCCGTTTGGAGGATTCAACCGTGCCCAGGCGGCCGTGGTCGAAGCCGCGATTCTCGTGAGCCGCCTGCACCTGCTGCCGCGCGAGAAGGTCGAGGCCGAGATCGCCTATCTCGCGGTCGCGGTCGAAAAGACGGCGGGTGCGGAGGAGCGCGAGGCCTGGACTTGGCTGGAGGAGGCCATCCGCGCCCACTATGCCGGGAACGCCGCGAACCCCGCGCCGCAGCCCCAACCGCGTCCACCGGCGTGACCGGCATTCCGTAGCAAAGCGGCCCCCGCCGGCTGCGTGTATCGCTCGATTGGCCCGGTTCTTGCTTCAACGCGGTTCCGGCCTTGCGCCTGCCCACCACCCGCAAGCTCCGGCCAAGGAGGATGCGCCCATCAAACCAACGATGGGAGCTATTTTGATGCTAACAGCCCTGATCTTAGTTTGCTCGCTCGCGTCCATGCCGGACCTTGCCGACTGCACGCGCGATAACGCGCGCGACGTGCTCCATGTCCCCGCCACGTTCGCGAGTCCGGTCACCTGCTTCATGCATGCGCAGGCCTATGTTGCCGACACGGCGATCGGACGCGATCTTGCCGCGGACGAAGCGGTCAAGGTGGTCTGCGTGCGCGGCGCGAATGGTAGGATCGACAAAGCCGAGAGCCGGCCATGACACGCGTCCGCCTCACGCTGCCGGCGTCAGCGCACTCGGCTTGGCGCCGATGGCGACCGCAAAGGCCGGGCGGGCATCGATCGCGGCCTGCCAGCGCGTGAGCTCGGAACAGGACGGCCGCTCGATCGCAAACTCCAGGCAACGCTTCACGATCGAGGCGAGCGCGATGTCGGCGATGGTGAATCGATCGAATGCGAACCATGTGCGCCCGGCGATGTAACCGTCGAGGATCTCGAGCTGGGCGATGAGATCGGCGCTCTGGCTCGCGAAATCGGGCGCGCGCTCGGGCGGCGCCTTCTTGACGTCCTTGAACACGGCGACGTAGGGCGTGTTGAGGGCGCCGAGCAGCCAATCCATCCAGCGTTCGACCATGGTGCGCTCGGCCGGCGTCGCGCCGGTCAGGCCCGGCCCGTGCACGGCGGCTAGGTAGCGCAGGATCGTGTGAGATTCCCAGATTACCAGATCTCCGTCGATCAGCGTCGGGACTTTTGCATTGGGATTGAGCTTGCGGTAGGCGTCGGTCAACGTGTTGCCGAACTGGCGCCCGTAGTCCTCGCGGATGTAGGGCACGCGCAGCTCTTCGAGACAGAAGATCACCTTCTGCACGTTTCCCGACGTCTGCCGGCCGAGCAGTCTGATCACGTTTGTCCTCCCTTCTGGTCCGGCGGCGGAGCCTCAGCCCAGCGCCGCGCTTTCTATGATGTCGACGCCGCGCACGCGGTCGACCAGATAGATCAGCCCGCGCCCGTCGACCGTGACGTCGTTGGACGATGGACGATCCGCGCCGTCGGCGGGATCGGGCAGGAAATGGCCGACCTCGCGCGGCGCGAACGGGTCGGCGATGTCGACGAGCCGCAGCCCCTGCGCGAACCATGCGAACGGGATGACGGTGCCGCGGAAGCTTTCGGCAGGCTGGTGGCAGCCGGTCATCGGCGGCTGCGGGCTGCCGTCGCGGTCGAGGCCTGGCACCTGGAAGGTCGCGATCGGCAACGGCAATTGCTCGACCGTGATGTCGTAGATCCAGGCGAACGATGGTGCCGACGGCCGCAGCTTGGCGACGTCCTCGTCCGCCACGACCATGATGCGCCGCCCCTTGAGCGGTTGCGGGATCGGCAGAGCTGTATGAGTCGGGTGCGGAAAGGCCGGGCTGGTATTGGCGTGCGCCACCGCCTTCGGCCGCGACATATCGGAAATGTCGAGGATGAAGAGGCCGTGATGCCAGTAGCTGACATAGAGGCGATCACCCATACGCAGCGGGTGATGGCAACGCGGGGAGGGCCAATTGTCCCAGGGATATGGTTCTCCTCCCGCCTTCCACTGCCCGGGGATCCACCATCGCCCGGCCTCGGTCGGACGGGCCGGATCGGCGAGGTCGAGGATCATCATGATGTTGCCGACATAGCCTTCGGCGGTCGGCGACAGATAGGCATAGCGGCCGTCGAAATCGTAGCGGTGTACGCCTCGACCCTCGGTGCGCCATTTGCTGATCAATGCCGGGGCGCTCGGCCGCGAGACGTCATAGATCGCGATGCCGCCGCCGAACTCGGCCGGTCCGGCTTGGCCGAGCTTCTCGTGGTTGACGATCATGATGCCGTTGGCAGCACGCACCTTGTGGGAATGCCAGCCCTGGGGCAGCGCGATGCTCGCGAGCGCGCGTGGATGGCGGGGATCGGCCACGTCCACGATGGTCGTGCCGTGCGGGGCCTGCATGTGACCGATGAACAACGTGGTGCCGTCGACCCAGACCTGCCCGCCGCCGGGGCAGTCGAAGTGCGACAAGAGGCTGGTGTTCGATCGGCTTGCCACGAAACGCTCGACGGGTTCGCGTCGTGATAGCGGAAGGGGAGGGCGGGCTTCGGCCGCCCCGCGATTGTCAGGCGATTTTGACGATGTCGCCGGCCCGGTCGCGGCCCCATTTCTTGAACAGATGAAAGCATTTCAGTGCCGGCTCGTCGCTGGCGACGAACAGCACCGCGGACCGCGCGTCGTCCCCGTTGACGTGCTCGAACCAGGAGCCGCCCGGCACCGCAAGGTTGTCGAACGCCTGCCAGTCGAAGCGCTTGCCGTCGATGATCGAGTGTCCTTTGCCCTCGAACGGCGCCACCAGCACGCTCGCGGTCTGCCGCACCGGCAGCGTCTTCTCCCCGGGACGCAGCACCTGCACGAAGAACGTCATCGTCTTGAACACCGGGCCGCCGGTCAGCGGGTCGGTATATTCGATCGACAGCGCCTCGTAGGGATCGCCGCCCCAGTCCCCGAAACGCTCGATCAGCTCCTGCATGCGCTCCCAGCGGTAGACGTACATCGGCGAGGAGAAACCGGCGCCGCGATGATGCTTCAGGAATCGCGGCCGAAGCCCGCCGTGGTCGTAGGCGCGCCCGGAATAGTCGGACGGCACGGTAGCGGTCTGCTGCTGCTTCCTGACCGGCTTGCCATCGACGAGCTCGGTGTAATCGTGCTCGAAATAGACCGCATTGAGGGTCTCGACCAACGGCAGATCGAGCACCGAGAGATTGACCGCCGGCTCGTTGCCGACGTTGCCGTGGTTGTGCCAGGTGTCGACCGGGGTCAGCACCATGTCGCCCGGTCCGAAGGTGATGTCCTCGCCGCCGACGCCGGTGAAGTTCCCCTTGCCGGTCAAGCCGAAGCGGATGGCGTTGGGAGAGTGCCGGTGTGGCGGCATGACCTCGTTGGCATCGTTGAGCCGATACGCCGTGTACATGGTGCTCACCGTGGCGCGCCGCGGCGACAGGCCGGGATTGACCAGGATGAGCGAGCGCCGCTCGGAGTCGTCCATGGTGACCAGCTCGGCCGCCCGAAACAGGATCGGCTCGATATCGCTCCTGTAGCTCCATAGATGCGGAACCGCTTTGGGCGTGCCCATCAGCTGCTTGATCTCGTCGTGCGCGACGTCGGTCGAGGTCGCCCAGAACGGGAACATGTGCTTCGCGGAAATGTCGCTATAGAGCGCGTCGAGGGCCGCTTCCCGGTTTGGAAGCCGACGCGCCGCGCTCGATGCGTTGTGCTTGCCTGCCGACATGTCGGTCGCTCCTTGCGCGAAAGCTCCGCAGTGACTTTCAACGTAACACAGGCGGTTGCCTCGTCAATCGTGCCGGTCCGCGTCGATGGCGCCGCGGGTGCGTGCTTTGCCGATATCGCTCAGGCCGCAGCGAGCCATGCTATAGGTCGCTGGCGAGCCGCCGCTGCGGCTTTGTTCGAACCGCGCAGGGGATCCGCCAGCCATGGACAAGACGCCGCGCAGCGCCTTCTCGCGCGAGGCCTGGCACCGCAATGCCGGGGTCTACGAGGCCATCCGCACCATGCCCTTCAACGCGGAGCTCGCCGCTGGCTCGCTGAGCGAGGCGCGCTTCAAGCACTACATCGTGCAGGACGCCCATTATCTCATCGGTTTCGGCCGCGCGCTGACGCTTGCCGCCGCCAAGGCGCCGGAGGCGGACCGGATCGTGCAATTCGCCAAATCGGCCGAGGGCGCGATCGTCGTCGAGCGGGCGCTGCACGGCTCGTTCTTCCGGCACTATGGCATCACGCCGCAGCTGTTCGAGCAAACGCCGCTCTCGCCGGCCTGTCATCATTATGTGTCGTACCTTCTCGCCACGGCCTATGCGGAGCCCTACGAGGTGCTGCTCGGCGCGCTGCTGCCCTGCTTCTGGATCTACGCCGAAGTCGGACGCGATATTCATGCGCGCGCTGCGCGCGACAATCCCTATCGGGCCTGGATCGACACCTACGCCGGAGAGGATTTTCACGCCGCGGTCCGCGCCGTGATCGCGGCGACTGACGAGGCCGCGGGCGAGGCCTCGCCGTCGCTGCGCAGGCGCATGCACGCCGCCTTCACCCGCGCCACCCAGCTCGAGTGGATATTTTGGGACTCCGCGTTTCGGTTGGCGACTTGGCCGGTATAGGCGAGCGGGAACGGCGCGCAGTCGCCCAAATCGTCAAATGCTCAAGTGCTGAGGCCCTGCCGGCCAGGGTGCCCAGAAGGGCATGCCGCGTGCCGCATCCAGCTTCCGCCCCGCCTCCTTCAACATCATTTCGAGCTCGTACCGGTCGACGCCGTCGGCCTCCATGACCGCCTCGATGATCGGGTCGGACAGCAAGTCCTTGAGCGTGGGTTCGCGACGATAGCAGTTCATGGGACTTCCTCGGTGCCGGTTCGGTAATTCGACGTCAGTCGTAGAGTTCTTCGCGTTCATTCTGCGGCGACGCGGATGGGCACGACGCGATCGAAATGCTCCATATGCTCGGGCTCCTCGATGAAAGCGTCCACGGTCTCGTCGCTGCGAACGCGGAACCACAGGGAATAGAGTGCCGGCACGACGAGCAGCGTCAGCGCGGTTGCAACGAACAGGCCGCCCATGATGGTGATCGCCATGGGCCCCCAGAAGATGCTGCGGGCGAGCGGGATCATGCCGAGGATCGCGGCCAGCGCCGTGAGCACCACGGGCCGCGCGCGCCGCACCGTCGCATCGACGATCGCGCGATGGCGGCCGTGTCCGGCGGCGATATCGCGGTCGATCTGATCGACCAGGATGACGGTGTTACGCATGATCATGCCGGCGAGGGCGATCAGCCCGAGCAATGCCACGAAGCCGAACGGCTGGTTGGCGACGAGCAAAGCGCCGGTCGCTCCGATCAGGCCGAGCGGCGCGGTCACGAATACCAGCGCCAGCCGCGAGAAGCTCTGCAGCTGGATCATGAGGAAGGCGAGCATCGCGACGGCCATCACCGGGAACACGGCAACCAGCGCGGCGTTCGCCTTGACACTCTCTTCGATCGAGCCGCCGGTCTCGATGCGGTAGCCGTAGGGCAGGGCGTCCCTGATATCATTGAGCTTTGCCTCCACCTCCTTGCTGACGTCGGGCGCCTGCACGTGGTCGACGATGTCGCCGCGCGTGGTCAGCACGATGTCGCGGTTGCGGCGCCACAGGATGGGTTCTTCGTATTCGTAGTTAAGGCGCGCGATCTGCGACAAAGGCACGGCAATGCCGTTGCGGGTGGCGATAGTCAGCGTCGGCAGGCGGTCGAGCTCGAGCCGTTCGGACGCGACCGCGCGCGCGACCACATCGATGTGCTCGATGCCTTCCCGATAC
>JBAUOM010000572.1:0-2023 GCA_049579765.1 Xanthobacteraceae bacterium | reverse complement strand
GGGGCGAGTGCTCGAGGATCGGGCCGGCCACCGCGATGACGTCGCGCGCCAGGCGTTTGACGACGGCAAGGGGAGCCGATGGGTAGAGCGAAAGCCGGGTTGCCAGGGCGGCGCGCTCCGAAACGTTGGTCGCCTCGATGAGACGTAGCGCCAATTCGGTGTAGTAGTGCTCTTCTTCGGGCGTGTGCGTTGACCGTTGCAGGTAGAGATCAGTGAGCATCCGCAGCAAAGTCGCGTGCGCGTCGATGCCGTCCCCGCAACCGAGATCGAGCAGATCCTCAAGACCTGCGAACGCTGCCGGCGGCTTGGTCATGATGACTGCGCCCTTATTGCAACACTTCGACTTTGAAATAACCTAAGAGGTGCCCGTTAGCGGACCGTTAACCTTGCGTCTCTCAAATCAATCGCGCAGGAGAGTAGCGGGGATTCCAGAATCAGGGGCGGGGGATTGCAAATGGGCATAGTCATCAGTTTTCCGGCGGTGGAGCGCACCGCACGGGGGTCGGGCTCGACCGCGGACAGGTCCCGGTCGGCGAGCGTCGTCATCCTTCCCGTCATCCGGATCGAGCGCTATGTCGAAGAGCCGGCCGGAAGCTGCCAGCCGGAGACGGCCCGGAGCCCGCGCCGCCGCCGCCGCCGTCGGGCGAACCGCGCCTAGCTCGGCTTCTCGCAGCCTTCGTCGCACTCCGAAAGAGGTTTACTGCGGGCGGCACTGGGCCGCCGCGAGCGCGGCGCGCACCCCCGGCACCCATCCCGCTTCGGCCGCGAGCGCCCTGATCACGATCAGCCCGGTGCTGGTCGGGGAAGTTACAATCAGTCGATCCGCCGCCGTGATGTCCTCGTTCTCCGGCAGGTCCGCGCGCTGCGCCGCCGTCATGAGATCGAGTTCGATCACCTGGCGCCCCGCGGCGCGATCGTTGATGGCGTAGTAAGCGATATCGGAGCGCGTGTAGAACGACACCGACGTGTAGGCTTGGCTGATCGGCACTGAAAACTTCAGCGGTCCGTTGGACAGATCATAGCGGCAGATCGAGACCTCGAACGCCGGGTCCATGAACGGCATGATTGCCTTCTCCGGCGTCGGGGTCGGCACCGGAACGACGGCGTTGACCGGGGCGAAGGCGGATACGCGGGCATAGGCATCCTGGGTTGCCATGCGGGGAAGTACCAAAACCGTCGCGAGGTGGACGATGCCCGCGAGCAGAAGCGCGCCCACGAGCCACAGCGCCACGCGGATCACGAGCACGCCCTCTTCGTAATCGCCGGCATGGGTGCGTCGCGTCCCGTGCGCGTCGCCATCCCGACCGGCGTGTCGTAGAGCCGCAGAACCAGCAGATATTTGTCCACGCCGCCGGTTGGCAGCCAGTTGCCCGGGCGCGCGCGCGGGCCCACCGTGATGTCGAAGCTTCCATCCGCATTGCGGATGATCTCCTGGCTGGTGAAGCCCTGCCGCTGCGCCGTGTTGGCCACGAGGCGCCCCTCCGGATCGTACAGCGTGATCGTCCAGAACCGGGCTTGCGGGGTGACTCCGCTCACGAGCACGTCGCAACGGCCGTCGAGCGCTTGCCCGGCATCGTCGGTGCGCGCGTAGAACGCCACCCCGTCGCCCGAGCCGATCGGCAGTTGGCCGGTGCGTGCGACGATGGCGCGCGCATAGGGATCGATCCCCGGCGTGCCGTTCTTGGGCCATCCCGTCCAGGCGCCGATCGTGACGCCTTCATACGCGGTGCCCCGCGTCAGGGCGAGCCAGGTCCCGGCGAGGCCGATCGCCGCCGCCAGCGCGAGTGCCAACACCATTCCGAAAAGCAAACGCACGTTTGGTCCGCTGCGATGGGATGCTCTCAGGGCGAGCCGTGTAGCAAAAGGCACCCGGGCGCTTCAATCGCCGCGGGTCTGCCCCGCCGGCTGCTGGTCGGGGGCAGCCGCGCCCGGCTGCTTGTCGGAGGCGGACGCGAACGTCCCTTGACGTCGCGGCGTCGTCTCGTTCGAGGCCTTGACCGCGTCGCCGCGGCCGGCGAGGGCC
>JBAUOM010000571.1:0-1565 GCA_049579765.1 Xanthobacteraceae bacterium | reverse complement strand
TCGGTTGTTTCGCCGGAGCGGTTGTTTCGCCCCTTATATGGTGACGAATCGTGACACGAAAGCGTCGAGAGGCCGAGCTGTCGGGCCCGCCGGGGCCCGGTTCCACCCGCTCTGGAACTTGGGCTTGCACGCCGAGGCGTCAACGCGAGGGCCACTAAGTCGTCGTCGTCCGCGAAGTCTGTGCCGCGAAGGCAGGGAAGCCGACGTCGGGATCATGCTTTATGCGCTTGCGCGGCGACGACAGCGTGCCGGTCATCCGCCGGCGAGCTTGGCGAAGCGCTCCAGATACCGCCGTTGCGCCAGCTCCGCCGGCCACGGCACGAGGTAGTCGCGCTCGATCGCGGCGGAGAATTTGGGCGGGGACCCGAAGAACCGGCGCGCCTCGGCCGCCGAGAATCCGGCAAGCCGCGTCGCCTCGAGATAGGCGGCGGCGCGGTCGGACGCCTTGATCAGGGCGGCGAGCTCGGCCGGCAGCGCGGCAGGGAGGCCGAAGCGCAGATGAATGGCGGCGAGGAGGCGCGCCTCCACCGCCTTGTAGGCGTCGCCGATCACCGCCTTGAACGGCGAGATCATGTCGCCGATGACGTATTCGGGCGCGTCGTGGAGGAGAATGCCGAGTCGGCTCGCGCGGTCGAGGCGCGCGCGCTGGCGGGCGATGGTCTCGACCAGGAGGCAATGCTGGGCGACGGAGAAGATGTGCGCGCCCTCGGTCTGCCCGTTCCAGCGCGCGACGCGCGCCAGCCCGTGCGCGATGTCGGCGATCTCGACGTCGAGCGGGGAGGGATCGAGCAGGTCGAGCCGGCGCCCCGACAGCATGCGCTGCCAGGCGCGGAACGGCTCGGCTTGCGTCGCCGGTTTCGGCTTGGCCGCCATCGCTCAGCAGCCGGCGAGCTCGGCCAGGGGCGCGTGCCGGTGGCAGCTCACGAGATGATCGTTGACCATGCCGGTCGCCTGCATGAAGGCATAGACGATGCTCGGCCCCACGAACTTGAAGCCGCGGCCGGCGAGCTCCTTGGAGATCCGGCGCGACAGCTCGGTCTCCGCCGGCACCTGCGAGGTGGAGCGGAAACGGTTGACCTTCGGCTTGCCGCCGATGAAGTCCCACAGCAGCCGCGAGAAGCCGGGCCCCTTGTCCATGATCTCGAGATAGGCGCGCGCCGAGAGCAGCGTCCCTTCGATCTTCAGGCGGTTGCGCACGATGCCCGCGTCCTGCATCAGCCGCTCGACCTTGTTGGGCGTATAGCGCGCGATCTTCTCCGGCGCGAAGCCGTCGAAGGCGCGGCGGAAATTGTCGCGCTTGCGCAGGATGGTGATCCAGGAGAGCCCGGCCTGGAAGCCGTCGAGGATGAGCTTCTCGAACAGCGCGCGATCGTCGTATTCCGGCACGCCCCATTCCTCGTCGTGATAGGCGACGTAGAGCGGGTCCTGCCGCGGCCACGGGCAGCGCTTGAGCCCGTCGGGATGGAGCAGGGGAGGGCTCATTCCGCGGCCTTGGCCTGGCCCGGCCAGGCGAACTGCGCCCAGTCGGGCTTGACCAGCCGCAGCTCGACGCCGCCGCTCGCGAG
>JBAUOM010000570.1:0-3127 GCA_049579765.1 Xanthobacteraceae bacterium | reverse complement strand
CGTTCCTGGTCTCCTTGTTCCGAAGGAGCGGGACAGGCGCTAGTCTATAGGGGAGCATGACGAGATTGTGAAGCCCGCTCCACGGGTTATGCGGGCGAGGGCGCAGGCCTCGGAACCGCCCGAGCGGCGCGGCTTGGCGCGGCGACGACGATCCGGCGCCCGGCGAAAAGCAGTGCCGGTCACGCAAGACGGTTCGGCCGGCGTCGCGAATCAGTCGCGGCGCATTCTTCAGGCGCCGCGCATCCTATCGATGACCGCGAGCGCATCGGCGACGGTGTCGCCGCGCCAGGCGATATGCTGGTCGGGACGGATGAGCACGAGCCTGCGGCGATAAAGTCCGTCGGGGGCGTGGAGCCGCAGCGTCTTCAGCGGCAGGCCGCGCGCTTGTGCCGCCGCGTCCAGGGCGCTCGCGCCGTCGGGCGCGCCGAAATCGATGAGCGTTAAGCCTTTGCCGAACTCGTCATAGGCGGCGCGCCCGTCGGCCAGCCAGAAATGCGGCGCCCGCGCGCCCGGCCGATCCACCGGCGTATAGCGGTCCCAGTGGTCGGGCGGAGCCGCTTCGCCGTCGGGCCAGATGATCGGCGACGGCTCGTAGCGCTCGCCGAGCTGGATGCCGACGGTGAGATATTGCGGCCTGTCCTCCGCCATGATCTTGGCGCCGAACGCGCGGCGGGCGGCTTCTGCCGTCGCGCTGTCGTCCTCGATATCCGGCGGCGGGATCCAGCCGTCCATGATGCGGGTGCAGCGCACGCCCAATTGCGAATTGCGCACGCCCATGGGCCGGCGCTCGATCTCGTAGCTCTCCAGGAGCCGCGGTCCGGCCCAACCCGCGTGCACGGCGGCGAGCTTCCAACATAGATTCATCACGTCGCCGATGCCGGTATTCATGCCGAGCCCGCCGAGCGGGGTGAACAGATGCGCGGCATCGCCGGCGAGGAAGACGCGGCCGGCCTGATAGTGCTCGGCGACGAGCGCGAGCCCGCCGGTCCACGGCCCGCCGGAGATGATCTCGAAATCGACGTCGGCGCCGATCATCGCGGCGATCACCGCCCTCGCGTCGACCGCGCGCCAGTCCATGTCGGCGGCGACCTGGTAGTGGACGACCCAGGTCTCGCGCCCGTCCTGGGAATACATCATGCCGCGCATTTCGGGGTTGAGGATCCACGTCATGTTGGTGGGCGGCCGCCGGCTCGCCGCCATCAGCCCGGGCGCGCGGATGAAAAATGACAGCATGGTGCCGCAAATGAAGGCGCGGTGGGTGCTGCCGTCCTCGCCGATCATGGCAATGCCGAGCGTGCGGCGCACCGTGCTGCTGGCACCGTCGATGCCGAGGAGGTAGCGCGCTTCGACGTGTCGTTGCTCGCCGGTTTGCACGTGCTCGAGCTCGGCGGCGACGCGATCGTCATGCGCGGAAAACGAATTGAGCCGCCAGCCGAAATGGATTTGCGCGTCGCGCGCGCGCTCGGCGCCGCGACGCAGCACCCGCTCGAGCACGATCTGCGAGACGTTGTTGGGGATCTCCGGCGTCGGCCAGTCCGAATAAGGGCGCGGGAGGCGGCCGAATTCATGGCCACAGAACCGCGTGACGTAGGCGGAAGCGCGCTCGACGTCGGGCGGCAGGCCCTCCGAGCGCAACTCGCCGGCGATGCCGAGGCGGCGGAAATGCTCCATCGAGCGCGCATTGGTGTTGTTGCATTTGGGATGCTGCGCGGTGTCGAGCCTGTCCGTCACCAGCATGGCGGGGACGCCACGCCAGGCGAGCTCGATCGCGGCCGTAAGGCCGACCGGTCCGCCGCCGACGATGAGCGCGAAGGTCTCGGACTGCATGGCCCTGCTCTCGTCGCGCCGCGAGTACTGGCGCCGGCGGGCGTCAGCGCATTCCAGCCAGCCGGCGGGCCAGAAACTCGCCGCCCTGGCGCAGGCCTTCCTGGTCGATGCCGTGGCCGATGCCGGCGGACAGATGCCACTCGACCGGCACCCCGAGCGAGCCGAGCGCATTGGCGGCCTGGAACAGCGCCGGCGCGGGAATGAGGTCGTCCTGGTCGCCGTGGACGAGCAGGACCGGCGGCCGCGACTTGATCTCGGCCGCGAACTTTTCGGCATTGCCGTCGGGCGGCACCACCAGCAGCCCGGAATAGCCGACGATCGCGCTCGGCGCCGCCGGGCGCCGCAGGCCGACATGCAGCGCCATCATGGTGCCCTGGCTGAAGCCGACGAGCGCGAGTGCGGCGGGCGGCAGGTTGCGTCGCCCGAGCTCCTCGTCGAGAAAGCGTTCGAGCACCGGCGCCGCCTTGTTGACGCCGCTCCAGCGCTCGTTGGGATCGCGGAAGGTGAGCGGGAACCATTGCCTGCCGACCGGCGCCTGGCCGCAGGGCTCCGGCGCGTGCGGGGAGACGAAAGCGGCCTGCGGCATGAGCCCTTGCCACGCCCGGCCGATATCGATGAGGTCGTTGCCGTCGGCGCCGTAGCCGTGCAGGAACACGACGAGCTGACGTGCCGGACCCGAGCGCGGCTCGAGCCGCGGACCGTCGAGCTCAGCCATTCGCCCTCCGCGCCTCCGCCGCAATCGGCGCGCCGTCGCGCTGCTTGGCCGCGCGGTAGTAGGTCCAGAGCATGCAGGCGGCGGCACCGCGCCAGGGCCGCCAGGATTCCGCGAGCGGGCCCATCTCCTTGACGGTCGGGCGGGTCTTGAGCGCGAGCACCAGCCGCGTCGCCTCTTGCAGGGCGAGATCGCCCGCGGGCCAGGCGTCGGCATGGCCGAGGCAGAACAGCAGATAGATGTCGGCGGTCCACGGCCCGATGCCGTGAACCGCGGTCAGCGCGGCATGGGCCTCGTCGGCCGGCCGGTCGACGAGCGCGCGCAGATCGAGATCGCCGCGCTCGATCGCCTTTGCGATCGCCTTCAGCGTGCGGATTTTGGGCGCCGACAGCCCGGCGCGGGCGAGCTTGGTCGAGCGCGCGCGCAGCACTGCGGCATGGTCGAACGGATCGAAGGCCGCCGTGAGCCGCGCCCAGATCGCTTTCGCGCTCGCCGTCGACAGCTGCTGCGAGACCACGATCGAGGCGAGCCCGGCGAATCCGTCCGCCCGCCGCCGCAAGGGCGGCCGCCCCGCCCGTGCCAGCACCG
>JBAUOM010000569.1:0-2393 GCA_049579765.1 Xanthobacteraceae bacterium | reverse complement strand
AATCCGGTCCCATTGGTCGTCACGTATGCCATAGCGGCGCATGGGTCAGCCTCTCGAATCAGCTGACCCTCCATGAATCATCAGGATTCCAACTTGGGAATCCGCTAATTGAGGACAGGCCCTAGTGCTAGCTGGTCATGCACGCGCGTTCAACGCGCGCCGCAGCAATGATCCCCGCGCACCCGCCGAAACCGAATGGCCCCCGGCAGCCCGGGGCCATTCGGTCCTTGCTCTCCTTAGTTTGCGAGCTGTTCTTGGTTTGCGAACTGTCTTTAGTTTGCACTGCCACCGGCGCGTCAACGGCACACGCGCCGCGTCTTGACGATCATCCGGCCGCTCGGCGTCTCGATGCGCTCCCTCACCACGCGACAGTCGGCGCTGCCGTAGGCGTAATAGTCGGGTCCGTGGTCGCGATAGCCGTATCGCGGCCCCACGCCAAAACCGAACGGACCGACCTGGACGCCGGCGCCTCCGGGGTCGGCGCCGAGGTAGACCTGCGCTGAAGCGGGAACCGCCGCAGCGAGCGCAACCGCCGCTGCCGCGGCAAATACCAGTTTCCTCATCTCGTCCTCCTCTTTTCCTGTCACTCGACAACGCGTCGGGGACGGGCATGTTGCGCGTTCGAGAAAAATATTTAGGCTGCTGGAACAACGGCATTTTCTTGTGCCGCGCCGCCGATGGCGACCGCCGCTCGGATGCCAATCCGAGCGTCAAGTCTCGACCCGGGCCAACCTGCGCCACGGTCGGAACTCGAGCTGCGGGAGAGCTGGAACGGACACGCACGGCAGCGGTCCAAGGTGACAATGGCGGAAGCGCATGGGCGATGGTGATCTCCTTCTCGTCACCGGCGCGAGTGGCTTTGTCGGCGCGGCGATCGCGAATGCAGCTCGCGCGTCGGGCAATCGCGTTCGTGTGCTGGTCCGCCGCTCGAGCCCGCGCATCAATGTTCACGCGGACGACGAGGTGATCGTCGGCGACATCCGCGACCGCGCGTCGCTGCTGCCGGCCCTGCGAGGTGTGCGTTATCTCGCCCATGCCGCTGCCGATTATCGGCTGTGGGCGCCGGACCCCGAGGAGATCATCCGAACCAACGTGGAAGGGACCAGGTGCGTGATGGAGGAAGCGCTGCGCGCCGGGGTGGAGCGCATCGTCCATACCAGCAGCGTTGCGACGCTCGAGCTGAGCGACGGCGCGCCTTCCGACGAGACCCGCCCGCTGCCGGCAGGCAAGGCCATCGGCGCCTACAAGAAGAGCAAAGTGCTGGCCGAGCGCGTCGTCGAAGACATGGTGAAGCGCCAAGGGCTTCCCGCGGTCATCGTCAATCCTTCGACGCCCATCGGCCCCGGCGACGTGAAGCCGACCCCCACCGGGCGCATCATCGTCGAGTGCGCGAGCGGCCGCATGCCGGGATTCGTGGATACCGGCCTCAATCTCGTGCATGTCGACGACGTGGCGGCCGGGCATCTCGCGGCCCTACGGCGCGGGCGCATCGGCGAGCGCTACATTCTGGGCGGCGAGAACGTGCGTCTCGGAACCATGCTCGCCGACGTCGCCGACATGGTCGGCCGCCGCAAGCCCAGGCTGCGGTTTCCCATCCCTGCGCTCTACCCCGTTGCGCTCGGCGCCGAAGCGTGGGCGCGCCTGACCGGGCGGGCGCCGTTCGCGACCATGGACGGTCTGCGCATGGCGCGCCACTACATGTTCTTCAACGACGCCAAGGCCAGGCGTGAGCTCGGCTACACCTCGCGGCCCTATCGGCAGGCGATCGCCGATGCAATCGCCTGGTTCAGGGAAGCAGGTTACGTCCGTTAGTTAGAGCACGACCCCGAAAAGTTGCAGACTTTTCGGATAAGGTCATGCGACCAACAAATACTTAGAGCGAAATCGCGATTCGATCTGAAGCGATTTCGCTCTGGGCAAATCGCACGCGGAGATCGGGATCATGATCGCGGCGGTCAGAAATCCGAATAGCCGCCGAGCAGGACGCCGGGACGGCGCGCCGCCGCGATCGCGGACGCTGCGGTAAGAGCGGCGAGCTCGTCGGCGTAGCGGTAACCGGGCGCATGTCCGTCGAAAACGTCGCTCGTCGCCGGGTGCGTGTAGATTTCCGTGCAACCTTCCGGCAGGTGACGCAGCAGGCCGGTCAAGCGCGACGGCGTCATGGCGCCGGACCAGGCGAGACCGAACACGGCATCGGGAACCTGGAGGCCGGCGTGGCGGGCTCGGCGGCCGAGCCGCGCCACCCATGGCGCGGTCATATGGCCCGGCCATCGCCGCACCCGCGGTTCCACTTCGGCCAGGACCGCGGCAGGCTCGACCGGCACGCGCAACGCGCGCAGCCCATAACGCCGGCCGATCGCCAGTGTCTGAGCTGCGACCGTCGGAGGGAGATG
>JBAUOM010000568.1:0-3900 GCA_049579765.1 Xanthobacteraceae bacterium | reverse complement strand
ATGCTATTCCTCGTCGGCGCCATGATCTGGCTCCGGTGAATGTCAACAGGACCTAGAACGCCTTGGGTAGGTCGGCCACGTCCGCAAGGCTGCTGGTGCGACGACGCGCACGTTCCACTCGCTTCACCCCAAAGCCTGGAGCTTGCTGCCGACATCATCTACAGTCCGTGCGGCCCACAACGTATCGGTGTATACCCCGCCATGAGCGATCTCGATCCGCGATCCCCCGGCAACGAGGCACAGGTCGAGCCGACGCGATCGGACGGGGTCCGCGATCGGCGTCCGGCCGCGTCCGGCCGGGAGGACGCGCCGGGCGGGCGACGCACGATCGGCCAGGCAATACGAGCCCATGCCGAGGCGCGTCCGGGGCAGCCGGCCGTGGTCGCGTCACGGTTTGCTCCCCTGTCATACGCGCAGCTGCAACAGCAGATCGACGAGATCGGCATTTGCCTGCGCCAGGCCGGGTTCGATCGCCATTCCCGCATCGCGGTCGGGATCGCCGACGGCGCGCAGGCGGCGCTCGCGATCGTCGCGGTTGCTGCGGCTGCCGCGGCGGTCCCGCTGGATCCCAAGCTGACCTTCACCGAGGTCGAGAAGTGTCTGCGCATTCTTCGCCCGAACGCCGTGCTGCTGCCGCGCGGCGCCGATTCGGCAGCGCGAAAGGTGGCGGAGCACTTGCGGCTCCCGATCATCGAAGCGAGCGTCGCGGACAACGGCAGGCTCGGCCTGCGATTGACGGTGCCGACCGTCGCGGCCGCCGCGCCGGGCGATGATCCCGATCCGGACGCGCCGGCGTTCATCCTGCACACCTCGGGAACCACCGCGGATCCGAATCTGGTCCCGTTCAGCCACCGCAACATGCTGGCGGTTGCCGAGCGGGTGAAGTTCTGGTTCGGGCTGACGCCGGAGGATCGCTGCCTCAGCGTGTCGCCGCTCTATTATTCCCATGGCATCACCACCACGGCCATGACGCCGCTGCTCACGGGCGGCAGCATCGCGATTCCCGTCAATATGTCCAAGGTAGACCTGTCCGAGTGGTTCGGCACGCTCGAGCCGACGTGGTATTCGGCCGGTCCCACGCTCCATCTCTCCGTGCTCGAGAAAGCCAAGGCGCGATCCGACGCGCGGACCATGCATGCGCTGCGTTTCATCTCGTCCGCGGGCGCGGCGCTTCCTCCCGACATACGCGAGGACATGGAGAACGCGCTCGGGGTGACGGTGCTGGAACATTACGGCTCCAGCGAAACCGCGCACATTGCCGCCAATATGCTCCCGCCCGGCCCGTCCAAACCAGGCACCTGCGGCCGGCCCTGGCCCGACACCGTCATCATCGTCGATGCCGACGGCCGCCGGCTTCCAGCGGGGCAGGAGGGAGAGATCCTGGTCGGCGGACCGACCGTGATGTCCGGCTATCTCAACGTGCCCGAGCTCAACCGCTCCGCCTTCGTCGACGGCTGGTATCGAACCGGCGACATCGGCAGCCTCGACGCGGAAGGTTTCCTCTCGCTGCGCGGCCGCATGCGCGAGCTGATCAATCGCGGCAGCGAGAAGATTGCGCCGGTCGAGATCGACCACGCCCTCATGCGCCATCCGGAGGTGCTCGAAGCCGCGGCCTACGCGGTGCGGCACCCGCGCCTGGGCGAGGACGTGGCCGCCGCCGTCGTGCTGCGCGCGGGCGCGCGCGTGACGCCCGACGAGCTGCGGGATTTTCTCGGCCAGCACCTCGCCCCATTCAAGATCCCGCGTCGCATCAGCAAGGTCGATCAACTCCCGAAAGGGATCACCGGCAAGGTGCAGCGCACGCGGCTGAGCGAGAGCTCACAGGCGAGCCCCGAGCCGTCCACGCGTTCGGATGCGGGCTTGCAGGCGCAGCTGCTGCAGCTGTGGAAGAAGTTCCTGAAAATGGAAAAAGTTTCGATCGACGACGATTTTTTCGAGCGCGGCGGGGATTCGCTGCTGGCGCTCGATCTGTACCTGGAGATTCGGCGCCTGACCGGCCAGGAGGTCCCGGAATCGATCCTGTTCGAAGCTGCGACCGTGCGCGAGGTGGAAAAGCGACTTTCGCGCCCGACCGGCATGCTGCAAGCTTCCGACTGAAGGATCGTCGTGACGACGTTCAAATCGGACAGCATCAGGTCTCGCCGGCTTCGAGGTTGATCGCAACGCCGCCGCGCCCTGGTGACGCATGACCGCGACTTCCCGCGCGTGCGGCGGCGGGCGACTTTCGGCGGCCGGACCCGCCGGAGAAGGCGCTTGACAAAATAGTTGCGGTTTACGTTAAATATTTCAATCAAAAGCAATGATCGAGGAGCGCCGTGACCCGAAGCCAGACTTTCATTTCCGCCCTCAGCTATCAGGATCCCGTTGCCGCGCTGAAATGGCTCGAGCGCGCCTTCGGCTTCGAGACCGCCATGCTCATCATGGGCCGCAGCGGCGTCTACGCGCCGACGAGTTCCATGCCGAGATGCGTCTCGGCGACGGCGTCGTCATGATCGGCGGCGAATGGTCGCAAAGCCACAAGAGCCCGCGGTCGGCGGGCGGCATCACGACACAGACCGTCCATGTCCATGTCGACGAGGACATCGACGCCCATTGCGCGCGGGCGCGGGCGGCGGGCGCCACGATTCTGGCGGAGCCGGCCGATCAGTTCTACGGCGACCGCACCTATCGCGCGCGGGATCTCGAGGGGCATATCTGGTCGTTCGCACAGACGGTGCGTGAGGTCTCCCGCGAGGAAGCCGAGCAGGCGAGCGGCCTCAAGATCGAAGGTTGGGTGTGAGCCGGAACGCTGCGCGCATCGACCGCACGCTTGCCGCGCTCGCCGATCCGCATCGCCGCCGCGTGGTCGAGCTCTTGCGCGAACGACCCCATCGCGCCGGCGAGCTGGCGCAGCGGACGGGTCTTGCGCTGCCCGCCATGAGCCGGCATCTCCGCCAGCTGCGCGAATGCGGCCTCGTGGCGGAGAGCCATCCGGCGTTCGACGCGCGGGTGCGCATCTATGCGCTCGATCCGAAACCGATGGCCGCGCTGAAGCGCTGGCTGGAAGAGACCGAAGCGCTGTGGAGCGCGCAGCTCGCGGCCTTCAAGCGTCATGTCGAGCGCGCGCCGTGACCTCGCGAATTCTCGTGTCGGTGCGGGTCGCGACTTCACCCGCGCGCGCCTTCGAGATCTTCACCCGCGACATCGCACTTTGGTGGACGCCCAGCAGGCTGTTTCAGTTCACGCCGCGGTCCCCCGGCACGCTCGCCTTCGAGCCGCGTGAGGGCGGACGCTTCACCGAGACGCTCGCGAACGGCACCGTCTTCGAGATCGGACGCATCCGCGTGTGGAGGCCCGGGGAGCGGCTCGTCTTCGGCTGGCGCCAGGCGACGTTCCGGCCAGATCAGGAAACCGAGGTCGAGGTGACCTTCGAAGCCGTCGGCGCGGAGACGCGCGTCACCGTGATCCATCGCGGCTGGGACAGCGTGCCGGACGAGCACGTCGCGCGCCACGGCTTCCCCGACGTGATCTTCCTGCGGCGTCACGGCGAATGGTGGCAGGCTCTGCTCGCGCGTCTGCGCGAGCGCGGTTCTCATGGTGCTCGCACGTGACCGGATCCGTACGGCGCCGTGCGGTCCGCCGGGTCTTGGGACAGCGCTGATTTCATTCTGTTCGGGACCGACGACGTGCGGCTAGCTAGTACCCACTATCGTTGAAACGTGAGTCGCGCTGCGTATTTGAGCCGATGACCTGTCGGCAAGCTCGGTGAGCTCCCTCTCCCATAGGGAGAGGGGTGGGGTGAGCGACTGTCTTGCTGGTCAAGCGGTTTGCCATGGTGTGTTGTCTCTGAGAATGGCGTTGAGGATAGTGAGAAGCTTTCGAGCGACAGCGATGAGGGCGACCATCTTCGGCTTGCCGGCT
>JBAUOM010000567.1:0-3453 GCA_049579765.1 Xanthobacteraceae bacterium | reverse complement strand
GTTCCTGCTGCGCGAGGCGCGGCTCCTCGACGAGGCCAAGTTCGACGACTGGCTCGCGCTGTTCACCCCCGACGGATGGTATTGGGTGCCGAGCGCGCCCGATCAGGACAACCCGCACGACACAGTCTCGCTGATCTACGACGACCGTCGGCTGCTCGAGACGCGCGTGCGGCGTTTGGCCAGCCCGCGCATCTATTCGCAGGAGCCGCGCTCGCGCACCAGCCGGATGATCGGCAACGTGTCGATCGAGGAGAGCGGCGACGACGCCTGCACCGTGCGGTCGAAATTCGTCATGATCGAATACCGCCGCGAGACCCAGCGGCTGTTCGCGGGAACCGCTCTTCACCACCTCGTGCGGACCGGTGGCGGCATCCTGATCGCTTCGAAGCGCGTCAACCTGGTCAACTGCGACGCGCCGCTCGACGGCATCGTCGTGCCGTTCTGACGCTCCGGGTCGCCACACCGGGCGCCGTCATCTGCGACGACGGGACCTATGCCGCCTTGCGCGACGCCAGAAAGTCGCCCATGCGGTCGAGCGCGCGCAGGATATTTTCGGTCGAATTGGCGTAGGAGAGCCGCACATAACCCTCGCCGAGAATTCCGAAATCGGGGCCGCCGATAATGGCGACCCCGGCGTCTTCCAGCAGTGCGGTGGCGAGCGCCTTCGCCTTCCAGCCCGTGCGCTTGATGTTGGGGAACGCATAGAACGCGCCCTTGGGCGTGGCGCAGGAGACCCCGGGCAGGCGGTTGAGCCCCGCGACCACGACCTTTCGCCGTTTGTCGAACTCCGCCACCATCTTCGCCGTCTCGTCCTGCGGCCCCTCGATCGCTGCAAGCCCGGCATATTGCGCCGAGGCGTTGACGCAGGAATGCAGGTTGACCGCGAGCTTCCTGGCATAGTCGTAGAGCTTGCCCGGCCAAACCGCGTAGCCGAGCCGCCAGCCGGTCATGGCGTAGGTCTTCGACCAGCCGTTGAGCAGGATCAGCCGGTCGCGGATGGACGGGTAGGAGAGCAGGCACACATGCGTCTCGCCGTCGTAGACCATGTGGTCGTAGATCTCGTCCGACATCACCGCAACGTCGGGAAATCTCTCCAGGCCGGCGACCAGCTTGTCGACCTCGCGCTTTCCCGTGACGCCGCCGGTCGGATTGGCGGGCGAATTGAGGATGAGAAGCCGCGTCTGCGGCGTGATCAGCGCGAGCGTCTCCTCGGCCGAGAAGGCGAAATCGTTCTCCTCGCGGATCGGCACCGGGACCGGCCGCGCGCCGGTAAATTCGATCATCGAGCGGTAGATCGGAAAGCCGGGATCGGGGTAGAGGATGTCGGCGCCCGCCTCGCCGAACATCAGGATCGAGACGAACATCGTGGGCTTGCCGCCCGGCAGGATCATCACCTCGTCGGGCGAGACCTCGACCTTGAAGCGCTTGCCGAGATCGGCGGCGACCGCCGCGCGCAGGGGCGGAATGCCGACCGCAGGCGTGTAGCCGTGGTGGCCGTCGCGCAGCGCCTTGATCGCGGCCTCGACGATGAACTCGGGCGTGCGGAAGTCGGGCTGGCCGATGCCGAGATTGATGATGTCGCGGCCCTGCGCGGAGAGCGCATTGGCGCGTGCGAGCACGGCGAAGGCGTTCTCTTCGCCGATGCGGTCGAAGGCGGGCACGGTCCTCAGCATGGGTTCACCTCTTGAACGGCAAATAGCGAAAAGCGATTGGCGGGTCACGGACCATTCGCCGTTCGCTGTTCGCTATTCCCTTATTCGCTGCTCGCTACTCCCTCACGCCCGACGCACCATCGCCGGCTTGAGATCCTTGATCGTGGGCGCCCCGACCTGCTGCATGATGGCGCGCAGCTCGATGCGCAGCAGCTCCAGCGCGCGCTCGACGCCGGATTGGCCGAAGGCGCCGAGGCCCCACAGATAGGGGCGGCCGACGGCAACCCCGGTTGCGCCCATGCACAGCGCCTTGCAGATGTCGGTGCCGCGGCGGAAGCCGGAGTCGATCAGGACCGGCATGCGGCCGTCGACCGCCGCGACGATCTCCGGCAGCGCGTCGATGGTCGAGCGGCCGGAATCCTCGCTGCGCGCGCCGTGGTTGGACACAATGATCGCGTCGATCCCGTTGTCGGCCGCCAGCACGGCGTCCTCCCAGGCGAGAATACCCTTGATCACGATCTTCATCTTGGTGGTATCGCGCAGCCGCTTGAGGAAATCCCAGGTCATGGCGGAGGACTGGATGTTCGTCAGCCCGGAGAGATCGACGTCGTCGTACATCGGCTTGCGGTTCTGGCTGGCCGAGAGGCTGCTGCGGTCGTGACACGCGTTGCATTCGCGGGTGTCGGAGGGACGCAGGCGGAACAATGTCTCCTGATTGCGGCCGCCCGATCGGTCGACGGTCACCGCGACGGCAAGACAGCCGGCTTGCTCCGCGCGCTTGACGTGGTGCTCCGCGACCTCCCACTTGTTGGTGGCGTAAAGCTGATACCAGATCGGCGCGCCGCGGGCGGCGATGGTGTCCTCGACCGAGGTCGTCGCCTGGGTCGAGAGGATCATCAGATGGTCGCCGATCTTCGCCGCCTTGGCGACGCCGCTTTCGCCGTCGTCGTGATAGCCCTTGTGCCCGCCGGTGGGCGCGATCACGATCGGCGATCGATATTTCACCCCGAGAATCTCGGTCGACATGTCGACCTTGCTGACGTCGACCAGCCGGCGCGGACGCAGCTGGAACTTCAAGAAGCCTTCGCGATTGGCGCGCAGCGTGACCTCGTCGTCGATGCCGGAGGCCATGTAGCCGAAATGCGCCGGCGGCACGTTCTTGCGGCAGACCGGCTCGAAGTCGAAGACGTTGATCGCCTCCTTGGGCGTCTTGATGAGCTCGTCCGGCCGCATGGGCGCCCACGTCAGCGGATCGGGAGGCTTGCTCCCCGGCATGAGCGCGTCGCCGGCGAAGGCTTCGAGCCCGCCCGCGGCGAGCAACGGACTTCCCGCCAGGAACCGCAGGAACTTGCGCCGGCTGGCGGCGCGATCGGCAAACGACGGCATGGCGAGCCCTCCCTCAAGAGCGACGGGCCAGCGATCCAGCTCTTTCGACTGGCATGAACGCGGGACCCGGTCCATCCTACACGGAGCCCCCTTCGGGACAATCGGGTTCAGATCATGCCAACCATCGTCGAAAAGCGTGCAACGTTCCGCAAGCTTCACGCCGAGGGATGCTTCGTCATCCCCAATCCATGGGACATCGGCAGCGCGCGTTACCTGCAAGGCCTCGGATTCAAGGCGCTCGCCACCACCAGCGCGGGCTTCGCCTTCACGCAGGGGCTCCCCGACGGCGCCGTTCCGCGCGCGATGATGCTCGCGCATTTCCGGGACATCGCCGCTGCCGCCGATATTCCCGTGAATGCCGACTTCGAGGGCGGCTATGCCGACGCGCCCGAGGGCGTGGCGGAGAGCGTCAGGC
>JBAUOM010000566.1:0-2511 GCA_049579765.1 Xanthobacteraceae bacterium | reverse complement strand
GCGCACTACAAGCTTGCCGCGTTCCTGGTCTCCGCCGCCTATGCGGCGCTGGCGGGCTCGCTGTTCGTGCATGTGGTGGAGTTCGTCAGCCCCGAAGTGTTCGGCCTGAACATGGTCGTGCTCGCTTTCACGATGCTCTATGTCGGCGGCATCGGCACCTTGGGCGGACCCATTCTCGGCGCGGTGATCGTGAGCCTGCTGCCGGAGATATTCCGCGGCTTCAAGGACTATCAAGACCTGTTCTACGGCGGGGGGCTCATCCTTTTGCTGATTTACGCCCCGAAAGGGCTCGCCGCGCTCGGCAATCTCATGCCGCGCAGGGGGAAGGCATGACGCTGTTGTCCCTGCAAGGTGTGACGCGGCGGTTCGGCGGGCTTGTCGCCGTCGACGCCATTGATCTGGAGGTCGCCAATGGCGGCGTCACCGCCGTGATCGGCCCCAATGGCGCGGGCAAGACCACGCTGTTCAACCTAATTTCCGGCTTCCAGACCCCCGACGCCGGCCGCATCGTGTTCGTCGGAAACGACATCACCGCGCGCCCGCCGGAGGCGATCGCCGCCGCGGGCCTGGTGCGCACCTTCCAGCTCGTGCAGCTGTTCCAGAATCTTTCGGTGCTGGAGAACATCCAGGTCGGCTGCCATCTCCATACCGAGGGCGGGGTGCTGTCGGCACTGCTGCGCACCCGCGGCGCGCGGCAGGCCGAGCGGGAGATCGAGGCTCGGGCCCGCGAGCTACTCGGCTTCGTCGGGCTGGACGCCGCCGCCGAGACGGAGGCAAGCGCGCTGGCCTACGGCCAGCAGCGGCTTCTGGAAATCGCCCGCTCGCTCGCCGCGCGCCCCCGGCTGTTGCTGCTCGACGAGCCCGCGGCGGGATTGTCGGCGGACGAGACCAAGCGCCTGTCGGCTGCAATCCGCGCCATCGCCGGGCGCGGCACCACGGTGCTGCTGATCGAGCACGACATGAAGCTGGTGATGAACACGGCGGACACCATCGCCGTGCTGGATTTCGGCCGGAAGATCGCCGAAGGGCCGCCCGCGACGGTCCGCGAAAATCCCGCGGTCATCGCTGCCTATCTCGGCGTTGGCCATGCCTGACCTCTCATATCTGCCGCAGATCGCGCTGTCCGGCGTCGCCGTCGGCTGCATCTACGGCCTGATCGGCATTGGCTTCTGCGTCATCTACAATGCCAGCGGCATCGTCAACTTCGCCCAGGGCGCGTTCGTGATGATGGGCGGCATGATCGCCTACAGCGCGTTGAAAACCCTCGGCCTGCCGCTGCCGCTCGCTGCCGCTGTCGCCATCGTCGCGGTCGCGGCCGCCGGTGTCGCCATCGAGCGCGTTGTGGTGCGGCCGCTGTGGGATCGCAAGGCGACGATGTTCGTGATGATCCTGGCGACGCTTGCGGCGCAGATCGTGATCGAGCGCCTGACGCTGATCGCCGCCGGCGACCAGCCGAAGACGCTGCCGCAGTTTTCCGACCTGCCACCGATCCGGTTCGGCGCCGTGGTCATCAGCTACCAGTTCCTCTGGATCGTGGGGGTGTCGCTGTTGCTGATCGTCCTGCTCGGCCAGTTCTTCAAGCGCACCAAGATCGGCAAGGCGATGCGCGCCTGCGCCTTCAACCGCGAGGCGGCGTCGCTGCAGGGCATCAACGTCTCGCGGATGCTGTCGCTGTCGTTCGGATTGTCGGCGGCGCTTGGCGCCATCGCCGGCGTGCTGATCACGCCGACGCAATACACCGCGTTCAACGTCGGCGTGCCGTTTGCGATCTCGGGCTTCATCGCCGCCATTGTCGGCGGGTTCGGCCACCCGCTCGGCGCGTTCATGGGCGGCATCATGCTGGGGCTGGCGCAATCGATCGCCATCGTCGCGTTCGGCGCGGGGCTGAAGAACGTCGCCGCGCTGTCGGTGCTGCTGATCTTTCTTTTCATCCGCCCCGGGGGCATCCTCGGGGAAACCAAGTGACGGAGGAATTCATGGACCTGCACAAGATCGATTGGGAAAGCATTCCGTGGGAGCCGGTCCGCGAAGGCATCGTGCGCAAGGCGTTCTCCGGCAATGGCGCGACGCTGGCGCTGCACAAGCTGATGCCGAAGCACGAGCCGAAGCCGCACAAGCACACCTACGAGCAGATCGTTTACATCCTCGCCGGCCACATCCGCTTCCACGTCGGCGACAAGAGCGTCGTGCTCGGCCCCGGCGGCTTGCTGCAAATCCCGCCGGACGTCATGCATTGGGGCGAGGTGGTCGGCGACGAGCCGGTGCTCAACCTCGATATCTTCACCCCGGTGCGGGAGGAATACGCGCCGGCGCCATGACCGGCGTCAGTGGCGCGAGCCGGACAATTCGCGGCGCACATTCGCCGCGCCGGAATTGATCTGCCGAGGGCGTGCCGGTCATTGTGGTTCGGAAAATTCGACGTTGGAGGTTCATCGACATCGCCGGGATCACCGTTCACCCGGACGAGCGGTGGATGCAGCAACTGATGCAGCATCACGGCCGCCTATCACA
>JBAUOM010000565.1:0-19643 GCA_049579765.1 Xanthobacteraceae bacterium | reverse complement strand
ACGTAGGACAACGGAAGCCCGAGGCCATCGCCGGCGCGCTGGAAGTGGCCAAGCAGGCCGCCGCTCTGGCCGACGAAGGCGACGCCGCCCGCGACGCTGCGCTTCGCCTCGCGCGCGTGCAGCATGTGCAGCCACAGGCCGTCGACGTTGTTGGTGACGCCGAGGCAATTGGGCCCCACGACCGCAAGCCCCGCCGCCCGCGCCGTGGTCGCGACGGCATCCTGGGTCGCCTGATCGCCGACCTCGGCAAAGCCGGCGGCGAATATCATCGACGAGCCGACCTTGCGGCGCGCGCAGGCCTCGATCGCCTCGCGCACGGCCGCAGCCGGCAAGGTGAAGACGGCGAGGTCCACGCCTTCGGGCAGGTCGTCCGCGCTCTTGAGCACCGGCCTGCCGTCGATCGCCTCGCTGGTGCGGCCGACCAGATGGATGTCGCCCTCGAACTTGTTGAGCTTGAGCGCCTGCAGGATGACCTGGCCGGCGCTGCCCGCGCGTGCGGAAATGCCGACGATCGCCACCGAGCGCGGGCGCAGGAACCGTGCGACCGCCCCGGGGCCGCGCGCGTCGTCCGGTCCGCTCATTTCGCGGTCTTGTCCGGTTGGAACATGAGCAGATGCGTCCCATCATCGAGCGGATGCCAGTACGGCTTCACCTTCATGCCGATCTTCAGTTCCTCGACGGTGCAGTTGACGATATTGGCGATGAAATTGACGCCGACGTCCAGGGTGACGCTCACCACCGCGTAGGGCTCGGCGCCGCGGAAGGCCGGCGTGCCGCGGTTCGTGACGGTATAGGAAAACACCACGCCCTTGCCCGATGCTTCGCGCCATTCGATGTCGCGCCGCCGTCCGGTGAAAATGCTTACCGGCCGTGGGAAGTGCTGGTACTTGCCGGTCGCCTTGCAATACTGGAGGAGGAGCTTCTTCTGCTTCGTCCCCTCCCAATAGGGCTCGGAGAAGTCGAAGTGCTTGATGGTGCGCTTGACGCCGAGCGTGTCGTTGAGTGCCTTGGGGCTGGAAGAATTGGCCATGGTCGCCTCGCGTTGGGAATCTTCAGTGGTGGCATTTTTCTGACGGAACCGGAGCCCACTTTTCCTGAAAGTGCTCTATTCCGGGACCAGCACCAGGGCCGCGCTCGAGCCCCAGTTGCGTCCGTAATTGATCCAACCGATGCCGGTCACCAGCGCGTTCTCGGTGTTCTTGACCTGGCGTTTGCCGGCTTCGCCCTTCAACTGCCGCACCGCCTCGACCAGGTTGTGCGACGAGCACGCCGCCTGGCCCGCGGAAATCTGGCCGCCGCCGGTATTGAGCGGCAGATCGCCGTCGTAAGCGAAATCGTGGTCGCGGATGAACTGCACGCCTTCGCCCGGCTTGCAGAAGCCGAACGCCTCGAACTGCAGCATGATCGCGATGATGAAGTCGTCGTAGGGGTGGAACGAGGCGATATCCTTGATGCCTAGGCCGGCCGCGGCGAGCGCCTTCTTGCCGCAGATTTCGTGACCGCTCTTGGTGACATCGACCAGGTTCTCGCCGCCCTTGAAGTTGGTCCGCTCGGCATACCCGATCGGGATGATGGTCCTGGTCAGGCCTTTTTCCCTGGCGCGCTTGCGGCTCATCATCATCAGGCCGGCCGCGCCGTCGGCCCGCATCACACAGTCCAGGAGCCGGATCGGATCGGCGATCATGCGAGAGTTCATGTAATCGTCGATGGTGATCGGCACGCGCAGCTTCTCGCAGGCGTTTTCGTTGAGCAGCGCGTGGTTGCGCTGCGTCACCGCGAGCTTGCCCAGCATCCTGTAGTCGAGACCGTATTTCGCCTCGTAGGCGCGGCTGAGCAGGCCGAAGGCGCCGGGCGGCCCCATCAGGCCGTAAGGGTCGGTCCATTCACGCCGGTAGGAGTGGCTGTGGTCGGTGCGGTCCTCCAGGACGTGAGTGTCGGCGAACAGCAGGAACGCGACCTCGCACATTCCGTAATCGATCGCGGCCGCCGCACGGGCGACGCAGCCCGCCGCCGAGCAGCCGCCGGTATGGACTTGCTCGCAGAAGCCGACCTCGAGCCCCAGCACGTCGGCCGTGGTCTGCGCCCAGAACGGATTGGCGGCACCGGTGCCGGTCAGGCCCGACATTACCAGTCCGTCGATCTCGTTCTTGTCGACGCCGGTCTTGTCGAGCAGCTCCTCGAGAATCTCGCCGGCCAGCACCCAGACGTCGCGGTCGCTCTTGTCCATCACCTTGGTTTCGGCGTAGGCCACAATCGCGTTGTCACGCAAACCCATTGCTCACTCCCTATGGTGTTCCAGCATGTTTCGGTCAGGCGTAATCACCATGGCAACAAACTCGGTATGTTCCCCTCCCCCTTGTGGGGAGGGGCTGGGGGTGGGGGTGGCAGCTGGTTGACGCCCTCCGCGCAACAACTACGACCCCCCTCCCCAACCCTCCCCCACAAGGGGGGAGGGAGCCCGCCGAATCTGTGGCACCTATATGCATCACTCTCACCGAAACACGCCCTCGAATCCTTTACGAGCCCGCGCCGTTTGTCGATTGCCGTCGCGCTATTCCGGGCGAACGCGCGGCGCGGTCTTGTCCAGGAACTGGTGCAGCCGTGTGATCGATTCAGGGCTGCGGGTGTATTCCGCCACCATGCGCTCGAAGAACAGGCCGTCGTCGTAGGACATGTCCTGCAGGCGCGGCAGGCTGTTGGTGATGGCGAAGTTCGACAGCGGCGCGTTCTTGCAGATTTTCGCAGCCAGCTCCTTCGCTTTCGCCATCGATTGTCCCTTGGGCACGACATACTGCACGATGCCGTAGCGCTCGGCTTCGTCGGGGCTGAGTACACGGCCCGTGAGCATCATGTCCTGCATACGGGCAAACCCGAGCAGCCGCGCCACGCGAACCGAGCCGCCGCCGCCGATGAAGATGCCGCGCGTTCCCTCGGGCAGGGCGAAGAACGTGGATTCGTCCGCGACGCGGATATGCGCGGCCGCGGCCGTCTCGAGCCCGCCGCCGAGCGTCGCGCCGTGCAACGCCGCGATGAAGGGAATGTTGCCGCGCGCCATCGCTTCGAAATAGGTGTTGCGGTTGAACGGAAACGGCAGCCGCTCCGAGCGCCCGGTCTTCCAGCTTTCCGCGGCCCAACGGAGATCGAGCCCGGCGCAGAAATTGTCGCCATGGCCGAAGATGATGCCGCACTTCGCCTCCTCGCCGGCGCGCACGATCGCCTCGAGCAACGCCCTCATCACCTCCGGGTTGAAGCAGTTGCGCTTGTCCGGGCGGTTGAGGCCTACCAGGGCGATCTCGCCTTCGAGCTCGTAGGTGACCACTTGTTCTTCGCTCATGAACTGCTCCTGGTTTGAACGGGCAAATCCAGTGTGGCGGTTCAGAAGTCCGCATCATTCTTGCGACGAGTCGGAAATGCGGACTTCTGAACCAAAGCCACACTAGATCAATAAGTTGCTAGTGTCCTTCGATTCCGAAGTTCGCAAACCAGGATGCCGCACAATGATGCGAACTTCGGAATCGGGACACCAGCCCCACGCCGCGCGATGACGTATCTCCGGATCTCGCGTGGGCCGGCGCCGATCCGCCCATGATGGCACGGCGCCGCGCCTGTTCCATCTCGCCGAGCGGGGCGCTTTCACCTCGCGACGGGGGTCTTGCCGTGCAAGGCAAGGCTCGACCGGGAGGGTGACGCCGGGCGGACGAAGATCGTGTTTTCGGGGCTGGCAGCCATTCATGCGAGCGCGCGAGCGAGGAGTGAGAGCGTATTCATAAACGCCACTACCGGCAAGGTTGCGATGCGGTCAGGCCGGCGATCGCGGCGTAGCGGCGCCGCTGCGCCGCCGCGTTACCGAGCAGCGACGACAGCAGCATCGCCCGCTTGAGATAGAGGCCGATGTCGTGCTCGTCGGTGAAACCGATCGCGCCGTGAAGCTGGATGCAGGCCTCGGTGACGGCCATGGCTTCTTCCGACGCCTTGGCCTTCACGGCGGCGGCCAGCGCGGCATCGATGCAAAAGGGGTCGGTGTTGGCCGCGACCTGAAATATCAACGACCGCGTCGATTCGATGCGAATATAGATGTTCGCCGCCTGGTGCTGCAGCGCCTGGAAGCTGCCGATGAGCTTTCCAAACTGCTTGCGAATGCGCAGGTAGTCGAGCGTGATTTCCTGCGCCTGTTCCATCACGCCGAGCAGTTCGGAGGACAGCGCCATCAGCGTGAGATTGTAGAGCGCATCGACCGCATTCCGCGATGACGGGTGCGGAGCGACGAGATCGGCCGGTGCCTCCGCAAGGCTGAGCGTCGCAAGCGTGCGGCCCTCCACCGTCTGCGTCGTCGACAGCGTGCAGCCGGGCGCGTTGCGGGCCACATAGTACAGGGCAGGTCCGTCGCGCCCGCTCGCGCTGACGAGAAAGCCGTCGGCGCCGTCGGCGCAGACGAACATCTTCGTCCCGGTCAGACGGAGCGCGCCGTCCTCTCCCACGACTTGGGTGCGCGGCCCGAGCGGATCGTCCCCGTGCGCGCTTTCTTGGAGCGCCGGAACGACCAGCGCCGCGCCTGTCACCACCCGTTCGAGCATCGGATGCCGCGTGCGCCCGTGCCCCAGCGCAGCCGCCGACACCGCCGCAAGCCCGATCGGCTCGCAGACGAGTCCCCGTCCAACCTGTTCGAGCACCAGCGCAACCTCGGTGAGGCCAAGACCGAGGCCGTCCGCAGAACCGGGAACGAGAATGCCGAGCCAGCCGAGCTCCCCCGCCTGTCGCAGCCGCGCCGGCGCGAAGCCCGGATCGCGATGGCGAAAGCCGCGCGCCACCTTCGGCCCCGCCGCCACGATGAACTTGGCGGCGCTGTCGCGCAGCAGCGTCTGCTCCGATGTCAGATGCAGGTCCATGACGCCCTTCGCGCCGTCTGCGTCAGCTAGGAAGGTTCAGCACGCGACGGGCCAGGACGTTGCGCTGGATTTCGGAAGAGCCGCCATAGATCGTCACACGCCGCGATTGCAGGAACGGGGCTGCGACATCCACAGCGCCGAAATCCGTGGTGATCGGACTTTCCATCGGCGCGTGCCCGCCTGCAGCCTCGAGCAAGAGGTCGTTGAGCGTCTGAAGAAGCTCGGACGCAAAAATCTTGATCACCGACGATTCCGGCCCTGGAGCTTGTTGGTGATTGGCGAGTTCGACGGCATGGCTGAACAGCGCCGACAGCGCCGTGACATTGATGCTGGCTGCCGCGAGGCGATCCTGGAAAGCCGGATCCGCCATGATCCCGGAAGCGTGCGCCATCGTCTTGATGCGCTCGAGCGCCATCAACGAGAATTGCGGGTTCGAGGTGGCGAGGCGCTCGTGCCCCAGGAGCGCGTTTGCGATGCGCCAGCCGTCGTGCAGCTTTCCGACCAGGTTTTCGGCCGGCACGATGACATCGTCGAAGAAAACCTCGCTGAACTCGTCGTCGCCGGCGATCGTCCTGATCGGTCTGATCCTGATTCCCGGGCTGTGCAGATCGATCAGCAGGAAGCTGATGCCGGCCTGCCGCGGTTGAGCCTGCGGATCCGTACGTACCAGCGCGAACATCCAGTCCGAATGATGTGCCCAGGTCGTCCAGATCTTGTGCCCCCGCACCACGAAGTGATCGCCCTCCGGAGCGCATCCCGATTGGGTTGAATCGGGATGCGCTCCAGATTCATTGGTTGGCGCATGTCCTTTTCGGAAAACCGGTTCCCACTTTTCCGGGACATGCGCCAGCGTCGCCCGGGTCGCAAGGCTGGCGAGGTCGGAGCCCGCGCCCGGCTCGGAGTAGCCCTGCGCCCAGATCACCGTGCCCGCAATGATGGGCGGCAGATGCCGCGCCTTCTGTGCGGCGGTCCCGAACTCCATGAGGATGGGGCCGATGTGATTGAGACCTTGAACCGGCAGATGCGGTGCGCCGATGCGCGCCAGCTCCTCCGTCATGATGATCTGTTCGTTGAGAGTGGCGCCCATCCCGCCATATTGTCTGGGCCAATGGGGCGCGATCCAGCCCTTGCGCGAGAGCGTGTGATACCAGGGCATCAGTTCCGCAGGCGGCGGACGCGTCGTGCGCGCCCGCAGCGCGACCGGAAGATTGGCCTCGAGCCACGTCCTTACTTCCAGGCGGAAGTCGGCTTCGGCGGGCGCGTCACGACGGAACATGGCGAAGAAGATTTTCGATGCCGACAAAAGCTTGGCACCGGTCCTTTCCAAGGAATCATATCCGGACGTGGTGATGATGCAAGCCAGCCTACGATCGCAACGGCGGCGACGATCGAGCGCGTGGAAGCCTATGCAACAGCGCGCCCCGCCGTGAGGCGCCGCAGCTCGCGCGGCGACTTTTCGTCGGATGGACGTTTCGCCCGGCCCCACGGGCGGCGGCGCACGTGCCTTGCAACCTCAGTCCACCTTGATGTGGGCGGCCTTCACGACGGCGTTCCACTTTGCGCGCTCGTCGTCGAGCATCTTGCCGAACTCGGCCGGCGTGCCGATCTTGATGTCGGCGCCGAGGTTGGCCAGTCGCGCGCGGGTCTCCGGCTGCGCAAGGCTGTCGCGGAACGCGGCGTTGAGCTTGTCGATGATGGCGGGCGGCGTTCCGGCCGGCGCCACCACGCCGAGCCAGAACGTGTTTTCCAGATTCGGAAACCCCGCCTCTATCGCCGTCGGCACGTCCGGCAGCTTCGCAAAGCGCTCCTTCGAAGTGACCGCGATCGGCCGCAGACTGCCGGCTTGGACTTGCGGCAGCGAGGTGGTGGTCGGGTCGACCAGCATGTGGACCTGCCCGGCCACGGCGGCGGCGAGCAGAGGCGCCGTCCCGCGGAAGGGCACGTGCAGGATGTTGACGCCGGCATCGACTTTGAACAGCTCGGCGAGCAGGTGCGGCGCGGTGCCGAAGCCCTGCGAGCCCCAGGTCAGCTTGCCCGGATTGGCCTTGGCGTACGCCACGAGCTCGGCAATCGTCTTCACCGGCACGCTCGGGTGCACGGCCATGATCAGCGGCGTCTCGATGAGCTGGGCGACCGGCACGAATGCCTTCGCCGGATCGTAGCCGAGGTTGCTGTGCACGGCCGGGCCAGTGGTCAGCGAGCCGCCCGGCGTGATCAGGATGGTGTAGCCGTCGGGATCGGAGGTCGCCACGAACTTGGCGCCGATGCTGCCGCCGGCGCCGCCGCCGCGGTTCTCCACCACGACGGTTTGGCCCAGCACCGCTCCGAGCCGGTCCGAGATGATGCGCGCCATGCCGTCGGTCGGCCCGCCCGCCGGGAACGGCACGACCATTTTGATCGGCCGGTTCGGATAGTCCTGGGACTGAGCGTGCGCGGGGGCGATGCCCTGCAGCGCCCATACAACGCACAGCGATGCCGCAAGCAGGGCTCTCATCATTCCGGTTTCCTCCCGCGTTGGTCGAGCGATGCAGGCTCGTCATCTCCATCCCGGCTCTCCCGGGATTGCTCGGACGAGCCCGAACTGGCGCGACGTTTTGTGTTTTCTTGCCTTGCAGTCTTTTTCCCTTGCAGGCTTTTCCTTGCAGTCTTTATTCTGATCCGCCGAACCGACCACGTCAGATGCTCACAGGTGCCCAGTGGCAGATGCGGGACAGGTCGCAGCGGACGCAAAAACCTCCCTGATCGATGGTTTGGGGTCAAGCACTTTCGGACCGCCGCGACGGTCTCGATGTCGCGCCACCGCGCGCCCGGCGCAAGCGTTGCGCACGGCGATCCTGCCAACGGCAGCGCAACGATGTCACGCCGTCAGCTTCAAGCGCTCGTTCCAGTCGGCCTTGAGCTTGTCGCGCAGCACTTTGCCGCGGTCGCTCTTGGGCAATTCAGTGACGATGACGACCCGCTTCGGCACTTTCGGCGCGGCCAGGTTCGCCCGGCAGTGCTCGATCACCGCGGCCTCGGTCAGGCCAGCGCCAGGCCGCGACACAACGTAGCACACGACTTCCTCGCCCTGGATCGGATCGGGCACGCCGACGGCGGCGGCGTCGAGCACGCCGGGATGCCTGAGCAGCACCTCGTCGATCTCGAGCGGCGCGATGTTCACGCCGCCACGGATGATGAGGTCCTTGGTCCGCCCGGTGACGCGGATGAAGCCGTCTTCGTCCATGACCGCGAGGTCGCCGGACTTGATGCGCTTGCCCCGGATCGGGTCGATCGTGCCGTCGTCGCGCAGATAGCCGATGGCGCAATGCGGCCCGCCGACCGTCACCTCGCCCTCGACATCGGGCGGGCACGGCTTGCCCTGCGGGTCGACGATCTCGAATTCCTGATAGAGCGCGGGGACCCCGACGGTTCCCATCTTGCTGCGGTAGTGCCGATTGCAGCATATCCAACCGGCCTCCGACATCCCGTACATCTGCAGCAGCTTGACGCCGTACATGTCCTCGAACCGCAGCCACTGCTCGGGCGTGAGCGGGGCGGTGCTGCAACTCATCAGCCGCAAGCTCGGCACGTCCTTGGCGGTGTAGCCCGACGGCTTGTTCAGCAGCATGTTGACGACGGTGGGCACGCCCACGGCGAAGGTGATGCCGTGCGCGCGGATCCAATCGAAGAAGCGGCTGTGGGAGAAGCGCTTGGCGATGTGCATCGTCAGCCCCTTCTCGAGGAAGGGCATGAGGCTGACGACCTGCGCCGAGTTCCAGCCGAACGAGCGGTACTCCAGCGTGCGATCGTCCCCGGTCAGTCCCAGCGCTTCCAGCGACGACAGGCCGTTGAGCCAATAGGCGCAGTGGTCATAGACCACGATCTTGGGCCGGCTGGTCGTTCCCGAGGTGCAGAAGATACAGGCGATGTCGGCGGCCGCGTTGCGCTGCGGCAGACTCGCGGCGGCGACCGCTCGCGGGATCGCTCGGAAGAAATCGTCCCGCGGATCGGCAGCGGCCGCCTCGGCGCGATAGCTGCCGAACCGGACGAACGGCTTGCCTGCGACCAGCACGTTGCCGTCGAGCTCCTTGTGCACGAGCGTGAGCACGGGAGCGACCGCGACCGCGAGATCGGCGATCAGCGTTGCGTTGAGCTCGATATTGAGCGGGGCAATGACGGCACCGAGCCGCCAGGTCGCGAGCCAGATCAGCAGCTTTTCGAGATTCTCGTCGGAGAGAAGCAGGACACGGCTGCCTTTGCCGACGCCGCGCTCGCTCAGCGCCGCGGCGATGTCGGTCACCGCCCGGTCGAGAGCGCCGAAGCTGATCGAGGTACCCTGGTCCAGGTCGACGATCGCGAGCTTGTCCGGGTCGCGCTCGCGATACTTGGCGAGCAGATCGGCGATCGGCTGGTACGGTATCTTCGGCTCGTGCTTGCCGAACACGTCGCTCATGGCGTCTCCCTCGCCTCTTGTCGCTTTGCGCGTTCTTTTGCGCGTTCTCTCGCTCGCGCGCCGGGTCGCGGCGTTGCGAGCGCCGACGGCGCCATCATGTCACCGGCCAGCGCAGCTGCACCATGGCGTCGAGCTTCAGATGCTTGCCGAAGCGCGCGACCGCGACTGGAATCTCCCGGTAAAGCCGTGCCTCGTCAATCTTCGTCAGGCGGCCCTGGGCGACCACGCGCTCGCCCGCGACGAACACGTCGCGTACCGAATCTCCGGTGGCGCTGTAGACCAGGTTGGAGACCGGATTGATCAGTGGCTGCCATTCCGGCCGATCGGTGTCGAACAGGACGATGTCGGCCTCTTTGCCGACCTCGATCGAGCCGATGCGGTCGTCCCATTGCGCCGCCTTCGCGCCGTTGCGCGTCGCCATTTCGAGCCCGGTCTCGGGCGGCATCACGCGCGGGTTGATCCGCGTTTCCTTGTAGCAGCAGCAGGCGAGCCGCACCTCCTGCGGCATGTCGACGATGCCGGAGCTGGCGTGGTCCGATCCGATCCCCACGTTGACGCCGAGCGCGAGGAGCTCGGGCAGCTTGCCGAACAAAAAGTTGCCGTAGCCGTTGTGCAGGCTGGAGCTCGGCGCACAGACGAGCGAGGGCCTGCGCTTCGCCAGGATGGCGACCTCCTCCGGCTCGAGCCAGCCGGAATGGACGATCAGCATGCGTTCGTCGATCACGCCGAGCGCCTCGAGCCGCTCGATCTCGGCCTTGCCGGTGCGCGCCACGCTCGAATCGTGCGTCGAATAGCTGAAGCAGGCGTGTGTCTGCAGCAGCGTACCGTATTTGCGCGCCAGCTTGTCGAGCCCGAGGATCAACTCGTCGGAGGCGTTGTTGAGCCCGCGGAACGAGGCGCTGGCGGAAAGCCGCGGGTTGTCCGACTTGGCATAGCGCGACAGCACCGCCTCGGCGCGCTCCAACGCCACGCTCGTGGACTCGATCATGCGCTCGGGCAGGATTCCCAAGACCGACTTGGTGAGGTCGAAAGAGGAGCGCGACACGATGGCGCGGATGCCGGTCGCCATCACCCCCTCGACCGAGGCTTCCGGGTGATAGTTGCCGGGATCGATGAAGCAGGTGACGCCGTGCTTGAGCAGCTCGGCGGCCGCGAGCGTCGCCGCCGTGCGCACGTCCTCGCCCTCGAGCGCCGCTTCGTACGGATACATCCGGTCGAACAGGAACGACTGCGCGTTGGCCTCGTCGGCCAGCCCGCGCGACAGCGCGAACGAGGAATGCAGGTGGCAGTCGACGAAGCCCGGCGTCGCCACGGTGCGGCGGCCGTCGATCAGCTCGCGCCCGGTGAAACGCCTGGCGATCTCCGCGGATTTGTCGACGGCGACGATCTTGCCCTTGTCCACCGCCACGCCCGCGTCGCGGATGATGCGGCGTCCGGCATCGATCGTGATCAGCCAATCGATATCGGCAATGACGAGGTCGACGGATTGCACGCTGGACTCCGGTTACGCTACTGACCCCACTCGTCATTGCCGGGCTTGACCCGGCAATCCATCCTTCTTCGTAAGAAGATGGATGCGCGGGTCAAGCCCGCGCATGACGAAGGAGAGGCAGGCCGCTTACTTGTTCTCCCCCACATAGGTCAGGTCGTCGGCGATCTTGAGCTCGATGAGCACGTTCTCGTCGGTCGAATCCTCGCACAGCATGGAGCGGTGGCCGATGCCCTTGGGGATGAACAGCATGTCGCCGGGATGCATGATCTTGACGCCCATCTCGGTTTCCCACTTCAGCGCGCCCTTGACGCAGAGGATGATCTCATGGGCGTCGATATTGCGGTGCCAGAAGCCCATGTCGTGCTTGCGGCGCTTGGAGACATCCACCTTCACCCGGTCGGAGGTATAGAGCCGCAGCGGCGTGCCGTCAGCCTTGTCGAGATTGGTGGGCGTGAACTTGTCGGCGAAAATGTTGATCATGCGGAAGATGTCGGCGTTCTCCAGCACCCCGGCGTTGATGACCGGCGGCTCGTTGTGCGCCAGAACGACGTTCTTGCCGGCGATGGTGACCAGCTCGCGGTAGACCTGCTTGGCCGGCGCGTCCGGCTTGCCCTGCGGCTTGTTCATGGTTTTCTCCTCATTGCGGCTTGTTCCGACGATTGGCGGCTTCGAGAACGGCGGACACGATACCGGCATAGCCGGTGCAGCGGCAGAGATGGCCGCTGAGCACTTCAACCACCTCAGCTTCGGATGGATCGGGGTTGCGCTCAAGGAAATCGGTGAACGACATCAGGATGCCGGGCGTGCAGAATCCACATTGTAGCGCGTGGTTGTTCTGGAACGCCTGCTGCAGCGCGTTGAGCGTGCCGTTCGGCGCGGCGAGCGATTCCACCGTCGTCACCGCCCTGCCCTCGGCCTGAACCGCGAGCGTGAGGCAGGAGCGCACCGCCGCGCCGTCGACGAGGATCGTGCAGCAGCCGCACACGCCGTGCTCGCACCCCACGTGGGTTCCGGTCGCGCCGAGCACGTGGCGGAGAAAGTCGCTGAGCAGCATGCGCGGCTCGGCCTCGCCCGACATTTTGCGGCCGTTGAGCGTGAGGCTGAGCCTGGCCCGCTCGTTCCTGCTCACGCGGCGCATCGCATGGCCTCCTCGATCACGACGGGACCGATACGGCGCAGCAGGTCGCGCCGCATCCGCGCCGAGGCATGCATGTCCTCGTAGCCTTCGAGCTCCCAGGCGAGCCGCCCGACGGCGTCGCGGATGCCGGCCGCGCCTTCGGTCGCGATGCGGCGGACGGCGGGGCGCTCGGCCATGCCGGCGACCCCGATGCGGATGCTGGTCGCGCTCTCGACCAAGGCGGCGACGGCGACGATGGCGAAATCGCCATGTCGGCGCGCGACCTCGCGGAACGCCACGCCGCCGGGCAGGACCGGAAAGCGAACGGCGGTGATCAATTCGTCGCCTTCCCGCGCGGTCGCGAGCATGCCCTGCTGGAACGCGTCCGCCGCCAGGACGCGGGTGCCCCGGCGCGAGCGCAACACGACCTCGCCTTCGAGCAGCGCGAGCGACAGCGGAATTTCCGAGGCGGGATCGGCGTGCGCGATCGAGCCGCAGACCGTGCCCTTGTTGCGGGTCTGGAAATGCCCGACGAAGGGCAAAGCCGCCGCCAGCAAGGGCAGCTTCTGCGCGAGCGCGGGCCATGCCATCAGCCGGTTCTGGGTCACCGCGGCGCCGACCTCGATTTTGCCGTCGGCCTCGCGGATGACGTCGAACTCCGGAATGCGCGTGATGTCGACCAGCACGTCGGGCTGGACCACGCGCAGATTGAGCATGGCCAACAAGGTCTGGCCGCCGGCGAGCACGCGTGCCTCCTCGCCGTGCTCGGCCAGGATCGCGACCGCCTCCTCGACCGTCTCCGGCCGCGTGTAGTCGAACGGACGCGGCTTCATTGCGCGGCCTCGCGCGCGGACGCGGCGAGCTCCGGAGGCGGGGCTTCCTCCGCCGCCGCCATGAGCGCGTGGATGCGCCGCGGCGTCGCCGGCAAGCTGACGTCGCGCACGTCGAGCGCGTCGGCGAAGGCGTTGGCAATGCAGGCCGGGACGCTCATGCAGTTGCCTTCGGCGATGCCCTTGGCGCCGAGCGGGGTCAGCGGCGACGGCGTCTCCTGGTGCAGCATCTCAACCGCAGGGACCTCCGCGACGGTCGGAACCAGATAGTCCGCGAAGGTGCCGGTGAGGAACTGGCCGGCCTCGTCGTAGACGAACTCCTCGTAGAGCGCGGTGGCGATGCCCTGCACGAAGGCGCCGCGCATCTGGCCGTTGGCGATCATCGGATTGAGCAGGCGGCCGGCATCGTGCATCGACACGTAGCGATCGACGCGGACCTGATAGGTGAGCGGATCGATCTCGACGCCGCACATGTCGAACACGAACCCGTAAGTCAGCGACGAGTTGATGCGCTCGTCGCTCGACGGCGGCTCGAGCTCCGGCGGCGACCATACCGCCGTCTCGCGTAGCGCCGGCGCCATGCCTTCCGGCAGCATGACCGGCGACCAGTGCGACGTGCCGGCGACCCGCGCGAACGGCATGGCGTTGTCCGGGTTGCTGCGGCTGCGAATCTTGCCGCCGGCGAGCTCGATGTCCTCGGGAAGCACGTTGAGCTGTTTGGCCGCGATGGCCTTGAGCTTGTCCGCCATCCGTTCGGCGGCAAGGTGGGCGGCCACCGCGGTGCCGGGCGTGAAGCGGCAGGAATAGGTGCCGGCGGCGATCGACCACTGGTCCTTCGCCGTGTCCATCTCCAGCACCACGTTGATATCGTCGGGGGAGAGCCCGAGCTGTTCGGCGACGATCTGCGACAACACGGTCTGGTGGCCCTGGCCCTGCACCGTGACGTCGGCGGTCACCGACACGGCGCCGAGCGGATCGACGTTGACGGTGACCATCGACACCGCGCCGTTCTTTGGTCCGGCCTTGTCGCGCGCCGCGGGCGTGAGCAACGTGGACAGGTAGCCCATGTTGGACATGCCGGGCTCGACCACGGCGGCAAAGCCGATGCCGTAGCGCCGGCCGACGGCGCGCGCGGCATCCCGCCGCCGCCGGAGGTCGGCGAGGCGTCCCTCGCCGGTCGCAGTCTCGACCGCGCGAAGATAATCGCCGGAATCATAGAGCGCCCCCGCGGCCGCCTTGTAGGGAAACTTGTTCTTGGGAACGAGATTGCGCTTGATCACCTCGAGATGGTCGAGATTGAGCTCGATCGCGATCCGCTGCACCAGGCGCTCGAGCGCGAGATAGAGCTGTGGCCCGCCAAAGCCGCGGATCAGGCTCGCCGGCATCTTGTTGGTGAGCACCACGCGGTTGACGACGTCGACATTGGCGACGTCATAGGCGCCCGTGACGGCGCCGTGCATGCGGTAGAGCGGGCCTGGCATGGGCGCGCGCAGGAACGCGCCGTAATCCTCGAGCTGGTCGAGCCGCAGCGCCAGGATGCGGCCGTCTCGGGTCACGGCGGCTTCGATCTCGGTGATCCGGTTGGGGCCCGAGCTCGCGGCGATGAGATGCTCGAGCCGATCCTCGACCCATTTGACCGGCCGCCCGGTGATGCGCGCGGCGAGCGCGGCGAGCACGATATAGGGAAAGACCGACAGCTTGATGCCGAAGCTTCCGCCGCTGTCGGGCGGGATACGCAGGCGCAGCTTCGTGCCCGGGACGCGGAGCGCGCGCGCCATCACCGGGTGCGTGCTGAACGGACCCTGGAAATTCGCCAGCACGTCGTAGCTGCCGTCGCTCGGGCGGTGCTCGGCCACGACGACGTAGCATTCCATCGGGGTGAACGAGTTGCGGGGATAGCCGCAGGTGAGCGCGACGCGGGCATCGGCGCGCTCGAACGCGCCCTTGGTGTCACCATAGGAGAAGGCGCGAACCGAAATTTCGTTGCTCTTGGCTTCGGGATGCAGCAGCGGCGCCGATTTGCCGCGCGCGGCCTGCGGATCGATCACCGCTTCGAGCGCTTCATAGTCGACGCCCACCAGGTCCGCCGCGTCCTCCGCGAGGTAGCGGGTGTCCGCGACGACGAGCGCGACCGGCTCGCCGACGTAGCGCACGCGCTCGACTGCGAGCGACCATTGGTTCACCGGCGCCTTGAGCGCGATCAGGAATGGATCGGACATCCGGCGCACGTCCTCGCCGGTGACGACGGCCCACACGCCGTCCTGCGCGAGCGCCTCGCTCGCGTCGATGCCGACAATCTTGGCGTGAGCGTGCGGAGACCTTATGACGTGGGCGTGCAGCGTTCCGGCCGGCACCGGCAGGTCGTCGGCATAGCGCCCACGCCCGGAAAGCAGGGCGGGATCTTCCTTGCGAAGCACCGGGACGCCCAAAAACCGGGACACGACTCACCTCGTATCGGAGAAACTCGGCGATCGACGACGCACGGCAGCCGATTGAGCCGCCAGATTGCGCATGCCACGTCGTCGCCGGGGCGGGTAGGCTATCAACAATCGGCGGCCCTAGTATAGGTGATCGGGCATGGCAGGCAAACGGCGCACGCCGTCGCCTTCGCCGTCACGATGGATCGGAGACAATCGCTAATGGACCTGATCGTCCCGGTACCGAGCGAGACCTTCGAGGTCGCCATGGAGGACGGCGCGAGCATCCGCATCCGGCGGCACGGCCATCGCGACGGCATGCGCGTGACGGTCACGCACGGCAACGGCTTTGCCGCCGACGCCTATCTCCCGTTCTGGCAGCTGTTGACGCCGAACTACGACGTCCTGGTCTTCGACTTCCGCAACCACGGCCAGAATGTCCCGGTCGAGCCTTCCAACCACAATTATGCGCAACTCGCCCGCGATCTCGATCGCGTCGTCGACGCGATCGACGCCCGGCTCGGCCGCAAGCCCACGGTCGGCATTTTCCATTCCATGTCGGCGCGCACCGCCATGAAGCACGCCATCGAGACCGGCTGGCGCTGGGATGGGCTCGTGCTGTTCGATCCGCCCAACGTCCCGCCGGTCGACCATCCGAGATACCAGGCGATGGAGAGTTTCGAGAACAAGCTGACGGAATGGGCACTCGGCCGCCGGCGGCGGTTCGCCACGGTGGAGGAGCTGGCGTCGGAATACCGCAAGTCGCGCGCCACCCAGGGCTGGGTGCCGGGCGCGCACGAGCTGATGGCACGCTCGGTCCTGCGCAAGAGCCCGGACGGCGACGGCTATGCGCTCGTTTGCGCGCCGGAGAATGAGGCCGCCATCTATGCCGAGGCGCTCACCCTCGACCTTTGGCCGCGCGCCGGCGAGTTCGGCGGACCGGTCAAGCTGATCGGCGCCGATCCCGGCCTCAAGGGCGCCCCCGCTACCGCGCTGACCAACCAGGCGCTGGGAGAAGAAAACGGCTATGACTACGCCTTCGTCCCGGGCACCGGACACCTGCTGCAGATCGAGAAGCCGGGCGAATGCGCGGTGCTGGTCGAGGATTTCATCGCGAACTCCGTGCCGCGGCGTCCGTGAGCGGGTGGCCCGCGCGAGCACTGCAGCGCATCTTAGACGCGTTTTCCGGGCAGCAGGCCGCTTTACGGCGTGTGCCCCCGGTTGTGCGGCATTTTGTTCTTTGCCAGGATGAAGCGGTTGGCCGATCGTGCCTTGGCGTCTCCGCGGCCGTCGTCGCAAGAGTTGCCGGGGCCGCCTGACCGCCTCGTCATCGGGACGGTTTGTGGCCTCACAATATAAGCATCGACGCGGGCCGCGCGGATATCTGCCGTGCCCGCCAACGAGCAACACCAGAGGAAGAAACGCCATGCTCAAGCGCGCATTCACGGCCTTTGCCGTCATCTTCGCACTCGGCGCCGCAAGCTCGACCGCCTGGTCGCAGGAGCCCAAGGACATCCGCTGGGGGACGCCCCCCGTCGGCACCTCCGGCCACAAGGCGCTCGTCGTCCTGGCCAATGTGCTGAACAAGGAAATGCCGAATTACCGCATCTCGGTGCTGCCCACGGCCGGCGCCATCACCACGGTCAAAGGCTACGCCACCGACGAATACGACGGCATGTACGGCTCGGATATCGCGTTCCACGAGCTGGCGACCGATACCAACCGCTTCAAGGGCTTCAAGGCGCGCGTCAAGCGCCAGCCGATGCAGTCGTTCTGGTCGAACACCATCGAGGTGAGCCTTGCGGTGCACGCGCGCAACAAGGACAAGATCAAGAAATGGGCCGACCTCGCCGGCAAGCGCGTGTTCACCGGGCCATTGCCTTTCGACGTGCGCGCCCAGCTCGAGCGCGCGCTCGCCGCGCTCGACGTGAAGTTCACCTATGTGCAGATCGATCTGGCGGCGGCGGGATCGCAACTGCAATCCGGCGCCATCGACGCCATGAACATCTATACCGGCGGCGAGAAGGCGCCGCCGCCATGGCTGGCCGAGGCTTCGCTTGCCGCCGACTGGGCGGCGCTCAATCCGAGCGCGGAGGAGATTGCCGAGCTCAAGAAGAAGAACTTCGCCGTCATCGAAGTGAGCCCGGACGTGTTCAAACGTGACGTGCATGTCGCCAAGGTGACCGAGCTGCCGTTCTACTACGGCTTCCACGTCGGTCTCGACGTGATGCCGGCGGACGACGTCTACAAGCTGCTGAAGATCGTCGAGGCGAACGCCGCGGAGCTCGCCAAGGCCGACCCGACCTTCTCGCAGATCGCCAAGGACATGCCGGGCTTCCAGAAGCGCGGCGTGGAATCGTCGGCCGATCTCGTGCCGATCCATCCCGGCCTGGCGAAATACATGCGCGAGAAGGGAGTCTGGGACAAGAAGTGGGATTCCAAGATCGCCACCATGTAGGCCCGGTCCGATAATTCGAAGACCGCGCGGGCGCATTCACGCGCCCGCGCGGCAATCCTGATCCGAACGTCGAGACCGTCATGGCCGACAGCTCTCGCCCGCGGGCGCGCATCGTCCTCGACTGCATCTATTACGCGGTCGCGATCTTCTTCTTTCTCTACCTGTTCAACTATTTCTGGACCAGCGAGGGCGGCCCGACCCTGCTGGCGATGACGCTGGTCCCGATCACCTTCGTGCTGTTCACCCTCAATCTGCTGCGCGCGAACGATCTCTATCCCCGGCTGCCGGCGCCCGCCAACTACGCCATTGCGGCGCTCTATGTCGGCTGCGCGCTTGCCGTCTCCGTGTATATGAACTCGGAATATTACGAGCTCGGCACCTCGCGCGCCGGGGCCTGGGATCCGTCCGATCTGTTCATGGGCGGTCTCATGGCCATGCTGGTGCTGGAATATGCGCGCCGGCGCCACCTGCCACTGTTCGTCCTCAACCTCGTGCTCATCCTCTACGCGGTCTACGGCTGGCTGGTGCCCGGCATGTTCCATCACGCCGGGCTGAGCTGGGGCCGCGTCGTGACCGCCATGAGCGTCGAGAATACGACCGGCGTCTTCTCCAACCTGCCGCAGATCGCGCTCACCATCATCGGCGCGTTCCTGCTCGTGCTCAGCGTGCTCACCGGCTACGGCTGCATCGAATCGCTGCTGCGCGCGACCAAACGGGTCGCCGTCCGTTCGCCGCATGCCCTGCCGCAGTCCGCGGTCATCGGCTCGATGTGCGTCGGCACCGTGAGCGGCAGCGGGGCGGCGAACGCGATCACCATCGGCTCGGCCACCATCCCGGCCATGATCGGCGCCGGCATGCCGCGGGCCACCGCCGCAGCGATCGAGTCGGCGTCGTCGCTCGGCGGCCAGCTGATGCCGCCGGTCATGGGCGTCGCGGCCTTTCTGATGGCAGAATTCCTGGGCCGCAGCTATTTCGATGTCGTCGCCCGCGGCTATGTCCCGGCGCTGATCTACTACGCCACTGTCGCGGTATCGGTCTATCTGCTGGCGGTGCGGCACCGGACGCGATTGGTCGCCGCCGCTCTCGAACGGCTGACCTGGCGGGATCTGTTCAATCTCGGCGCTTTTCTCGCCGTGATCGGCGGCCTGGTCACGCTGATGGCGGCCTGGCATCTCAACCCGATGTTCGCGGCGCTCTACGTCTTCGTCACGGTCGGGAGCGCGCTGTTCATCGTCAATCTCGTGCCGCTGCTGCTGCCCGGCCGCTGGTCGTTCGCGGAATTCATCGCGCCGATCCGGAAATTCCTCGAGACCTATACCGAGATGACGGCCGATCTCACGCTCCTGCTCGCGACGCTGTCGATCATGACCGGCGCGCTCGTCATCACCGGCGTTCCGACCAAGCTCGGCTCGCTGCTGATCGAAGCGGCGGGGTTCAATCTCGCCGCGATGGTCGTCCTCGCCTTCGTGTTCGGGGCCTTGCTCGGCACCGGGCTGCCCCCCGCCCCGACCTATATCCTGGTGGCGATCGTGATCGCGCCGCCGATGATCCGCATCGGCGTCGATCCCTGGGTGGTGCATTTCTTCGCGTTCTTCCTCGGGGTCTGGGGCGAGCTGACGCCGCCGACGTCGATCGTTGCCGCCGTGACCGCGAAGATCGCCGATGCGTCGTTCTACGAGACGCTCGGACGGGCGCTGCAGATTTGCGTGTCGCTGTTCACGCTGATGGCCGGCGTGTTCGTCCGGCCCGAGCTCGTGGTCGAGCCCGGATTGAGCCAATTGACGGCGGCGGTATTGATCCTGGTCGCGACCATCGGCATCACCTTCAGCCTGCAGGCCCGTTTCGCCGACCGCGCGGCAGCGGACCGGGGCATTCGATTGCTGCTTGCGGCGTTCGCGCTGCTCGCGCTGCTGCATCCGAGCGAGGAGGTGGCGGCGCTGGCCTGCATCCCGGTCGGGTCGATCATCGCCTACTGGCTGCTGCGGCGCCGCGTTGGCGCGGACCTCGAGGC